>CBRGMI010000224.1:0-3509 GCA_967797495.1 uncultured bacterium | reverse complement strand
GACGAGTCGTCGAGCCGAGAGTCGACGACTTTCGACCGAACGACGTTTTGGCCCTTCGGCAGATGGCGATTTCCCCCAGGGGGCTTACGGTCATTGCATGCAGGCATCCACTGAGCGGGCGGACCGGAGCGGCGCAACTCGGGTCGTTTGCCGTGCCTGTACACACTCGGAGTTCGCGCACGTAGATCACGACGATCGGCGGTGTCTTTACTCGGATTGCGGCTGCAGCCGTTTCGCGGCCCTGCCTCATAGACCGGGCTCGGCGCGGGTCGATCCCCCCATCGGCATCCGCGCCCGACAGACCGGGGGGTTGTAGGAGCGGGAGCTCGGCGCATTTGCGGCTCCTCCACCCCCCCGGCTGTCTACACTCCTGGACCCCCCGGCGGCCGCTCACCTCACCTGGATGACGCGCCCGCGAAGATGGCCCGAACGGTGTCGATCGCGTCGGCGTCCTCGGGGCGCTTGTCGTGCCGGTACCCCTTGATGCGCGCGAACCGGAGCGCCATGCCTCCGGGGTAGCGTGGACTTGCCTGCAGTCCGTCGAACGCCACCTCGACCACCAGCTCGGGCCGAACGTGGACGACGATGCCCTCGCGCGAGGTCTCCAGCTCGAGGAGCCGCTCGGTCTGCCAGGCAAGCATCTCGTCGGTCATCCCCTTGAAGGTCTTGCCGAGCATGACGAACCCGCCGTTCGGATCGCGTGCGCCGAGGTGGAGGTTGCTGAGCCAACCCTGGCGTCGCCCATGGCCCCACTCGGCGGCCAGGACGACCAGATCGAGCGTGTGTGCGCGCTTGACCTTGAGCCAGCCGGCGCCGCGGCGGCCGGCCTCGTAGGGAGCGTCGAGCGCCTTGACCATCACCCCCTCATGGCCGTGCGCGAGGGCGTCGTCGAGGAACCGCTCGGCGGTCCCGGCTTCCCCGGCGACCATCCGCGGCACCCGGAGTCCGCTGGGGAGGCGCAGGTCCAAGATCTCCAGACGCTCGCGTGCCGGGCGGTCGATGAGGTCGTCGCCGTCCACATGCAGGACGTCGAAGAAGAACGGAGAGAGCGGCGTCGACCGCCGCTGGCCCTCGACCTCGACCCTGCTGGCGAAACGGCTCCCGGTGACCTGGAACGGGTGAGGCCGGCCGTCGGGCCGAAGCGCGATCGCCTCGCCGTCCAGGATCGCCGCCTCGAACGGCACGCCGGACATCGCCTCAACGACCTCGGGCACCCGCTCGGTGACGTCGGCCAGCGTGCGGGCAAAGGCCCGCACCTCCCCCCTCAGGACGTGGACCTGCAGCCGGACACCGTCGAGCTTCCACTCGACGTCGGCGGGATGGATCCGATCGATAGCGTCGGCGGTGTCCGCAGCCGTCTGCGCGAGCATCGGGTACACGGGCCGAAGAACGGTGAGCCTGAATCGGCCCAGGCCGGCCTCGCCCTCGGCGATGGCCGCGGCCGCCACGGTACCCAGGTCGCCCTCGAGCATGAGGGCTCGGCGCACCTGAGCGGCCGGAACGCCGGCCGCGGCGGCCACGCCCTCGACCACGCTCCCCTCCAGGGCACCCTGCCGCAGCTCGCCGATCAGCAGGCGGGACAGGAACTGCTGTTCGGGTTCGGTCGCGGCGCCGAACAGCGCCGAGAGCTCTCTCCTGCGGGCCTCCTGGCTACCCCTGCCGACCGCGAGCCGGATCCGTTCGAGCGCGGCGTCGACCTCGATCAATCCGAGCGTCGATCCGGCCGCGGCCGGTGGCCGTTCGCGGAGCGACGCCCACCCGACGCCGATGGTCCCCTGCGGCAACGTGCCGGAAAGGTAGGCCACCGCGATCGGCACCTCCTTCGGCTCCAGGCGTCGCAGGCACGAGGCGAGCAGCTCGGTCTTCGCCTTGCGCGACCGCGTCTGTCCGATCGCCGTGGACGTCGCGACGATCTCTTCCAGCCTCACCGAAGCGGCTCCATCGTGCTCCTCCCCCTTTCCGGATCTCAGATCCGCGCGGCCGATCGGGCGATGCCCTCCTCCGGTCATCCGGGCCCGTGAGCGGGCCCGACGTGACAAGTGACCGACCGCAGGCATCCCATTCGCGCGACGTCCGCCACAAGGGCATCAGTCGGCGGCTCGGTACACGCGCCATCGGCCCGGGACGCCCTTGAGCTCGTGCTCGCCGGCGTCCTCGAAACCGATCCCCGAGCCGGCCGTGAGATCTCGCACCGTCTGCGAACTGAGCACCTCCGACGCCCCCGCGAGTCCGCCGATCCTCGCCCCGATCACGACCGCCAGCCCGCCAGCTTTGCCATCGATCGTCTCGACCTCGCCGGTGTGCACACCGGCGCGGACCTCGATCCCGAGCGTGCTCACCGACCGGATGATCGCCTGCGCGCAGCGGACCGCGCGGCCGGGCCCGTCGAACGTCGCGAAGAAGCCATCGCCGGCCGTGTCGACCTCGTGGCCGCGGTAGCGTGCAAGCAGCGCCCGGACCCTCGCATGATGCTGCTCGACGAGCTGCTTCCACGCCTGGTCGCCGAGATCCGCCGCGCGCTTCGACGAGCCGACGATGTCGGTGAACACCACGGTGGCAAGCACTCGATCGAACGCCGCGTGCTCTTCCTCGATCGATTGGGCGAATCCCCGGATCGCCTCCGCGACCTCCCCCACGTTGCCGAGGTACACGTCATCCCCGTCGCCCGGCACGTGGACGAGCTGCGCGCCGGGGATCTGGTCCGCGGTCCACCTCGCCTCCTGTATATAGGCGTCGATCCATCCGACTCGCATCAGCACGGCGGCTGGCACCTGGATCACCGGGAGCACGCTCCGCGCATCGGTCGTGAACCACACACGACTGAACCGCGCCTGGTCGCCGGGTGAAGCCGCGTAACGTTGGAGCCGGGTCAGCCATCGCACGAAGGCTGGATCCTTGCCCAGGCGCTCGCCGATGCCCGGGAATGTCATACGGGCCGCCTCCTTGCCCACCGACTCGTCGCCCCAGATCTCCTTCCGTCGTCGCAGCCGCTCCTCGAATCGGTCCTCGGACAGACCCCACGGGTAGTCCGGAGCGCGGGCCGTTCGAACACCGCCGCGCCAGAGCACCAGGCCGAGGGTCCGCTCCGGATACGTGGCGGCGAACAAGGCTGCAAGGGCTCCCCCGTCGTTGTTCCCGACCACAAGGGTCCGCTCGGATCCGACCGCGTCGAGGACTGAGCGGAGGTCGTCGAGCCGCGCTTCGATCGTCGGAATCACCGACAGCCGGTCCGACAGGCCGACGCCGCGCTTGTCGAACAGGATCACCCGCGCCCATGAGCTCAAGGTTTCGACGAAGCGCTCGAACGCCGGCAATTCCCAGAACACCTCGACATGCGAGACGAACGCGTGCATGAACACGAGATCGATCGGGCCCTCGCCGACGACCTGGTAGGCGATCGAGACGCCGTCGTCGGTGGTCGCGTACCTCGTCATGGGCCGGTCCATGTGCGCATCCTCGCCGCGGCCGAGGCGCTCGACAAGCTTGTGTCGGAACCCTGGGAGCTGCCC
>CBRGMI010000223.1:0-3555 GCA_967797495.1 uncultured bacterium | reverse complement strand
TGAACGGCTCGAGGGCAACCGTGTTGAACGCGACGGACGACGCGTCGAGGACCGGACCGGTCGCGAGGATCTGTCCCGGCACCGCCATCGACATCACCCGCGCGGCCAGGTTCACGGCGTCGCCCATCACGGTGTACGTGCGTCGGTACCCGGGGCCGATGTCGCCGGCGAAGACGGGCCCCTTGTTCACGCCCATCCTGACGGGCACCGTCGTGTCCGCGTCGATGACCGAGCGAAGCGTGAGCAGCATCCGGCCCTCGTCGTCCCCGAGGGCGTTCGGGGCGCCCGCCACCAGGATGACCTTCCCTCCGTCGTGATCGATGTCCGTCCCCAAGAACGTGACCCCGTTGTCTGCCGCGGCGCGCTGCACGCAGGCGATGAGCTCGTGCAGGCCGGCGGCCGTGACGTCCACTCCCCGGTGCTCGATCAGGTCGTCCACGCCGTCGAAGTGCACGAACGCGACGGTCGCGGTGCGGTGCTCGGGTTCGGCCGCGCCGGAGACCAGATGCTCACGGAGCGTCAGGGGGATCCCCTGCGCGACGTCGATGGAGGCGATCGGAACCTCCACGTCGTCACGACTGAACGACAGGGTCGGCGGCCCGCTGCGGAGCAGGATGCCCTCGCCCTTGGGCTGTCCGAGCGATCTGGCCGGCAGTGCCGCGGCCGTGTCACGGCTCACGAGGATCTCTCCCGCGGTCGCCGTGGACTCCATCTCGACGGTTCGGCTCGCCGCCGGACCCGTGACGATGAGCTCTCGATGCGACTCGCCCACGAGGAAGAAGTGGAAGGAACCGGTGTTCACCCCCACGGACATCCTCAGGAGCACCTTGCCGGCGGTCGTGTCGAGGCTACCGACGCTGCGAAGCGTCGCCCGCATCCCGTGGGCGGCGGTGGCGGCCCTCTGGGCATGCCCGGAGCCCGAGAACCAGAGCAGGAGCGCGTCGCCCCCGAACTTCAGGAGGCTGCCGTCCTCCCCGTAGGCGACGGAGAGCAGCTTGGCGAACACGGCCCCGAGAACCTCGGTGACCTCCTCGGCGCCCACCTTCCCGTGGCGGGCCAGGCGCTCGGACATCTTCGTGAACCCGGAGATGTCCACGAAGACCATCGAGCCGTCGAGCGTTCGGAACGACCGATGCGGTTGTTCGGCGAGCCAACGGATGAGGAGCCGGGGAGCGTACGGCCTCAGGATCTCGGCGCTCTGCTCAAGCACCTGCGATACCAACGTTCCCTCCTCGGGGCGGGGCGACGAGTGTACGCCGATGCCCGGTCCCGAGCTCGGTCGTGCTCGAGTGTCGGTCCCGCTTGCTCGCCGAGCCCCTTGCGGCCTAAGGTGCTCGGGATGCCCGAGCGCGACGACCTCAGCCCGACCCTTGCCGAGACCGCCCGCCGGCGCGCGGACCTGCGCGACGCGTTGGTGGATGTCGAGCAGGCGAGCTCGCGACCCGCCGTGGGGCGCGAGCCCGAATGGACCAAGGAGGTCCTGCTCCGCCTCGAGGATCTCGCGCACGCCATCGACGAGCATGTCCAGATCACGGAGCGGAGCGAGGGGCTGTACGACGAGATCTCCGCCAAGGCCCCCCACCTGGCCACGAAGATCGACGCGCTCCGCGAGGAGCACCCCGAGCTGCGAGAGCGCGCGACGGCCCTGATCACCCGGCTCCAGACGACGCCCGTCGGACCCGCGTGGCCGCTGCGCGAGGCCAGGGACGACCTCCAGCGGCTGCTCGGCCAGATCGTGCGCCATCGCCAGCTCGGATCGGATCTGGTCTGGGAGGCCTACAACCTCGACATCGGCGGGATCGAGTAGCCCCGGCCCCCGTCTAGGCTGACGCTCGTGAGGATCGCGCTCGGACAGGTCGACACGACCGTCGGTGATCTACCCGGCAACGTCGACCTCCTGACCGCCTGGGCGTCCCGGGGGACGGAGGCCGACGCCGACGTCGTCGTCTTCCCCGAGCTCGCGATCACGGGCTACCCACCCGAGGACCTGGTCCTGCGCCCGTCCTTCGTCGACGACAACCTGATCGCCCTGGAGGAGCTCGCGGCCAAGACAGCGGGCGGAGCCTCGATCGTGGTCGGGTTCGTCGACCGGACCGAGGCAGGCATCCACAACGCCGCGGCGGTCATCGCTGACGGCGGGGTGATCGCGCGGTACCACAAGATCAAGCTCCCGAACTACGGGGTGTTCGACGAGGCGCGGACGTTCACGCCGGGCGACGCCGCGTGCCCGATCCGGCTCGCCGACTCCGAGCTCGGGCTGTCGGTGTGTGAGGACGCGTGGATGCCGGGTCCACCCTTCGACGAGTACGCGCGGCGGAAGACTCCGGTCATCCTCAACATCAACGGGTCGCCGTTCCACCGCGGCAAGGCCGAGGAGCGCCTCGAGATCTGCAGGGAGCGGGCGCTCGAGACCGGCTCGTGGATCGTCTACGTGAACGCGGTCGGCGGACAGGACGAGCTCGTGTTCGACGGTGGGAGCGTGGTCGTCCGGCCGGACGGATCGCTCGCACACTACGCCGCGATGTTCGAGGAGGACCTCCTCGTCGTCGACATCGACGGCGAGAACTCGAGCGCGCAGGGACGCCCGCCGTGGCCCGAGGATCCAGAGCAGGTGTACCTCGGACTCGTCCTCGGGCTGCGGGACTACGTCCGCAAGAACGGCTTCGAGGAGGTCGTGCTCGGTCTGTCGGGCGGGATCGACTCGGCGTTCGTCGCCGTGCTCGCCCGGGACGCGCTCGGCGCCGAGGCGGTACGCGCGCTCGCGATGCCGTCCAGGGTCTCCTCGCCCGAGAGCCTCGAGGACGCGAGGCAGGTGGCGACCGGGCTCGGGATCCGGCTCGACGTGCTCGAGATCGGGGACGTGTTCGCGGCCCACCTGGACACCCTTCGGGGAACGTTCGGAGGCGGCAAGACCGGGGTCGCCGAGGAGAACCTGCAGGCGAGGGTCCGCGGCAACCTGCTGATGGCGATCTCGAACCGCTTCGGCGCCATGGTCCTGGCCACGGGCAACAAGAGCGAGTATGCGGTCGGCTACACGACGTTGTACGGAGACATGGCGGGGGGCTTCGCGCCGATCAAGGACGTACCGAAGACGCTCGTGTACGAGCTCGCGCGGTGGCGAAACGCGGTGGGGGCGGCCGAGCCGCCGCCGATCCCGCAGCGGGTCCTCGACAAACCCCCGTCGGCCGAGCTGCGGCCGGACCAGAAGGACACCGACACGCTCCCACCGTACGAGGTGCTCGACCCGATCGTCGAGGCGTACGTGGAGGACGATCGGGCCCCGGAGGACATCATCGCCGAACGCGGCCTGGACCCAAAGCTCGTCGACCGGGTGGTCGAGATGATCGACCGGGCCGAGTACAAGCGCCGGCAGGCCGCCCCCGGGATCAAGATCACGCCGAAGGCGTTCGGGCGCGACCGCCGGCTGCCGATCACGAACCGCTACCGGCGTTTCCCCAGCCCGTAGACTTCGGCGCGTCGGGGCGGTAGCTCAGCCTGGTCAGAGCAGGGGGCTTTTAACCCTCGTGTCGCGGGTTCGAATCCTGCCCGCCCCAC
>CBRGMI010000222.1:0-3574 GCA_967797495.1 uncultured bacterium | reverse complement strand
GGGATCGGCCAAGGGATCGGCCAAGGGATCGGCCAAGGGATCGGAGGGATCGGGGCCGACGGTCGGTTCGCCGATCGGGGCGATCGCCCGAGGGATGGGAACGGTCTTCAAGCAGATCTTCCGGCGCGACGTCACCGAGCAGTACCCGAAGGAGATCGAGCCGCCGCCCCCCCGCGGCCACATCGGCCGGCACCTGCTGAACCGGCACGACAACGGCCTGGAGAAATGCATCGGCTGCGAGCTCTGCGCGTTCGCGTGCCCTGCCGACGCGATCTGGGTCGAGGGCGAGGACAACGACCCCGAGCACCCGGTGAGCCCCGGCGAGCGCTTCGCGAAGGACTACCAGATCAACTACCTGCGCTGCATCATGTGCGGCCTGTGCGTGGAGGCGTGCCCGACGCGTGCGCTGACGCTGACGAGCGCGTACGAGATGTCGTTCACCTCGCGCGAGGAGGCCATCCTCACCAAGGAGCAGCTCTTGGAGCCCCCGCCGCCGCTCGGCACCGCCCCGGGAACGGAGGAGGGGTAGTGGCGGTCGACGAGATCGTCTTCTGGGTGTTCGCGCCGATCTCGATCGGCAGCGCGATCGCGATGCTCCTGCAGCGCAACGCCGTCCATGCCGCGCTGTTCCTCGTCGTGAACTTCTTCACGATCGCCGTGTTCTACCTGGTCCTGGGCGCGTCGTTCCTGTTCGCCGTGCAGATCATCGTCTACGCGGGCGCGATCATGGTGCTGTTCCTGTTCGTGATCATGCTGCTCGGCGTCGACCGCGAGGAGACCCTGGTCGAACGGCTGCGGGGCCAGCGGGTGCTGGCGGTCGTCCTCGGCGCGGGGATCGCGATCGAGCTCGTCGTGGCGATCCGTGCCGCGATCGGGTTCGCGACCAAGGCCCCGGCGAACTTCGACGAAACCGTCAATCGGGGTGGCAACGCGCAGGCGCTCGGCCGGGTGTTGTTCCGCCAGTACTTCTTCCCCTTCGAGGTGACGTCCGTGCTCCTGATCGTCGCCGCGATCGCCGTGGTCGTGTTCGCGTCGCGTCAGCGCCGCGCGATCACGCGGGCCGAGGCCGTGAGCGCGGGCCATCGGGAGGCGGCGTGAGCACGCCGATCGCCTACTTCGTCGCCGTCTCGGCGATGCTGTTCGCGATCGGGACGGTGGGCGTGCTGATCCGCAAGAACGCGCTCGTGATCTTCATGTCGGTCGAGCTCCAGCTGAACGCCGTCAACCTTGCGCTCGTCGCGTTCAGCCGGATGCACGGCAACCTGAGCGGCCAGGTCGTGGCGTTCTTCTCGATGGTGGTGGCCGCGGCCGAGGTGGTCGTCGGTCTGGCGATCATCGTCACGGTCTACCGGCGCCGGCACAGCGCCAGCGTGGACGACCTGACCGTGCTGCGGGGGTAGGCGCGTGCTCGACCTTGTCTGGCTGATCCCGCTCCTCCCGCTCGCGGGCGCCGCGGTGAACCTCGTGCTCGGACGGCGGCTCGGCAAGGCCGCGGGGTGGCTCGCCACGGGGCTCGTCGGGCTCGGCTTCGTGCTCGCGGTGGCGACGCTCCTCGACCTGCTCGGGCTCCCCGCGGACCAGCGCGTGCACGTGGCGGACCTGTTCGACTGGATCTCGGTCGGTACGTTCTCGGTCGACGTCGCCCTGCGGGTCGACCCCCTGTCGATCACGATGACGCTGGTGGTCACGGGCGTCGGAGCGCTGATCCACCTGTACGCGATCGGCTACATGGACCACGACCCGCGGTTCGGAACGTTCTTCGCCTACCTGAACCTGTTCGTCTTCTTCATGCTGATGCTGGTCCTCGCGGATAACTACCTCCTGTTGTACCTGGGGTGGGAGGGCGTCGGCCTGTGCTCGTACCTGCTGATCGGGTTCTGGTTCGAGCGTCCATCGGCCTCGAGCGCTGCCACGAAGGCCTTCGTCACGACGCGGATCGGCGACGCCGCGATGCTGCTCGGGATCGTGCTGATCTGGCTGCACGTCGGGTCGCTGGACTTCGGTGCCGTGTTCGGCCGGGGCGTCGGCGAGCTGACGGAGGGCGCCGCCACCGCGATCGCCCTGCTTCTGCTCGCGGGTGCGATCGGCAAGTCGGCGCAGCTGCCGCTGCACGTCTGGCTCCCCGACGCGATGGAGGGTCCCACGCCGGTGTCGGCGCTGATCCACGCGGCGACGATGGTGACGGCCGGCGTCTACCTCGTCGTGCGCTCGCACGTGCTGTTCGAGCTCTCCGGGACGGCGCTCACGGTCGTCCTGGTGGTCGGCCTGGTCTCGGCGTTGTATGCCGCGCTCGCGTCGATCGGCCAGTTCGACCTGAAGCGCGCGCTCGCGTACTCGACGATGAGCCAGATCGGGTTCATGTTCTTCGCGGCCGGGATGCGCTTCTACACCGGCGCCATGCTGCTGCTCGTCTGTCACGCGTTCTACAAGGCCCTGCTCTTCCTCACGGCCGGCAACGTCTTGCACGGCCTGCGCGACGAGACCGACATGCGGCGGATGGGAGGCCTGCGGGCGGACATGCCGCTCTCGGCCGCCTGGTTCGCGATCGGCGCGTTGTCGCTCGCCGGCATCCCGCCGCTCGCGGGCTTCTTCGCGAAGGACCAGATCGTCGGGTTCGCCGCCACGAGCGGCCGCGAGTCGGCCTGGGTCCTGGCGTCGGTCGGCGCCTTCCTGTCGGCGCTGTACATCGCGCGACCGCTGTTCATGACGTTCCTCGGAAGCCGGCGCGGCGAGGAGCACGCACACGAGGCCCCGACGCCGATGCAGGCGCCGCTCGCGGTCCTCGCGTTCCTCACACTCGTTGGCGGGCTGTTCTTGGGCCTTACCGCAGAGGGCGGCCGGCTGGCCCGCTTCCTCGAACCGGTCGTGGGTGCGGTCGAACACGGAGAGGCCGCCCTATCCGACGCCGCCCTGATCGCGATCTCGATCGTGCTCGCGCTCGCGGCGGTCGCCGTGGCCTTCTTGATCTGGGCCTCCGGCCGCGTCGACTGGCAGGCCTTCCCCCAACGCCAGCCCGAGCTCGCCGGGTGGCTCTCGAACGCCTTCTACGTCAACACGCTCTACGCCTGGCTGGTCCAGCATCCCGGCAAGGCGTTCGGTCGCGTCCTCACGGTGGTCGACGACCGGGTGATCGACGGTGCGGTGAACGAGGTCGCCGAGGACGTGGTCGAGGCGTCGCGGGTCGCCCCGAGGATCCAGCGGGGGTTCGTGCGCTCGTACGCGCTCGCGTTCCTGCTCGGCGCGGTGGCGCTCCTGTTGTTCCTGGGACTGAGGGCCTGACGATGCCCTGGCTGACCGTCGTCATCTTCCTGCCGCTCGTGGGGATCCCCGTCCTCGCGCTGTGGCGCGGGGCGAGCGACCTCCACGCCCGTGCCGTCGCCCTGGTGGTCTCGCTGGCCACGTTCCTGGTCGCGCTCGGCATGCTCGGCGCGTTCGATCCCTCGGTCGCCGGCTACCAGCTGGTCGAGCGCGCGGACTGGCTGCCGTCGGCGGGCGTGTCCTACCTCGTGGGCGTCGACGGGTTCAGCGTCTGGCTGGTCGTGCTCACCGCGTTCATGACGCCGGTGGCGATCGT
>CBRGMI010000221.1:0-3579 GCA_967797495.1 uncultured bacterium | reverse complement strand
GCCACCTCCTCCTGCCGGAGGTCGTGGACGTCGTGCAGGATCATCACCGCGCGGAAGTCCTCGGGCACCTGCAGGAGCGCCTGCTGCACGTCCATCGAGAGGCTCGACGCGTCGGCGTGGTCGGGCGCCGGCGGGGGCTCGCGCGCGGGGAGATCGTCCTCGCCGCGATCGAGCAACGGCGCCCGCTGCCGCTTGCGCAACAGGTCGTAGCAGGCGTTGACCGTCACGCGGTGGAGCCAGGTCGTGAACGCTGCCTCGCCGCGGAACGACGAGAGCTTGCGGAGCACCGTGAGGAAGGCGTCCTGCGTGGCGTCGCGCGCGTCCTCCTCCCGTCCCGTCATGCGCAGGGCCAGGTTGTAGACCCGCCGCTCGTGGCGTTCGACCAGCGCGGCGAAGGCGGCTCGATCTCCCGACAGGAACCGGCGGACGAGGTCTTCGTCGCGGGCCGGCGGCTCAGGCACCGACCGTCTCGGCGTCGGCGTTCCGGACGACCACCCGCACCTCGGCCACCTCCGCGCGGATGCCGTCTTCGACCGGCACGACCGACGTGATCCAGACGAGCACGAACCGGCCCGCGCCGCGCAGCGAGACGCGGGACAGCGAGGTCGAGGTGATCTCGCCGCCGGCCTCGTCCGCGAGCGCCTCGGGGTCGTCGCCGACCGCAAGGCGGAACCGGAACCCGGGATGCGGCGTCCACAACCGCAACCCCAGCACCTCGTGCCGCTCGCCGAGGTCGAGCAGGAGCCCGAACCCGGCCTTCCCGAGCTCGCCGTCGTAGTAGTTCTCCGATCGCCACGCCGTCTGCAGGTCCCCGTCGTCGGCCAGACCCGCGTTCGACGAGTGCTCGTCGCCGTCCCCGAACGGGTCGACCGCGCCCACGGAGACCGGCCGGATCAGCTCGGGCGGGATCTCGACCGCCGAGGGCTCATCGGGTGCGGCGCGGATCCCGAGGGGACCGCCCACCTCGAGCGTGCCCATCCACAGCCCCAGCGCGATCGTGGCGATCGCGATCCCCGCCACGACGAGCGGCACGCCGATCCAGGTGAACAGGCTCGCCCGTCCCTCGTCGGGCGCGTCGACGGGCTCGGTCTGCACCGAGCGGGCGAGCGCGTCGGCGAACGCACGCGCGTCCGGGAACCTGCGCTCGGGATTGGGATCGAGCGCTCGAGCGAGGGCGCGGTCGAGCGCGCGTGGTACGGAGGGACGGACGGTCCGAGCGCAGGTGCGACCCCGGGGCGCTTCGCTCGTGAGGAGCTCGAAGAGCAGCGATGCCACGGCGAAGACGTCCGTGCGCGCATCGGGTTCGGCGCCGGCGGCCTGCTCGGGGGCGAGGTACTCGTCGCCGAGCAAGGTCGTGGCCTCGCCCGGCCTGCTCGACGCGACGGCGGCACCGATCCCGAAGTCGATCAGGCACACCCGGTCGTCGTCGCCGACGATCACGTCGTCGAGGTCGAGCGCGAGGTGGAGCACGCCGCGATCGTGCGCCTCCGCGAGCGCGCGGAGGGCGGCGACGCCGATCCGAACGAGCTCGGCCGGCGTCGCGGGGCCCGCCGTGTCCAGCCGGTCGCGCAGGCTCGACCCCGGCGCGTACTCGCGGACGAGGTAGATCACGCCGTCCTGCTCGCCGGTGTCGAGCAGGCAGGCGATCCCCCGCTCCGACAGCCCGGCCACGCGCCGGGCCTCCAGGGCGAGCGCCCGGGCGAACCCCTTGTCCTCCGCGAGCCGAGGGTGGATCAGCTTCACGGCCACCGAGCGTCGCAGCAGCGGGTCCTGGGACCGCCACACCATCCCGGTCCGGCTCCTGCCGAGCTCCTCCTCGAGCGCGTAGCGGCCGGCCAGGACGTGGGCGGGCTCGATCGACGTGGTCACTGTTCGAGTCTATGCCCGGTGGAACGGCTCCCAACCGTGCGAGGGCCTTTTGCTCAGTCGCGCGGCGCCGGGGTCGAGCCGCTGACCGTCACCCGCTCGAGGTCATCGAGGAAGGGGATCCGCCCCAGGACGAGCGTGTCGGCCCGGACGACGAGCACCACGGTCACCGCCCGGCGCCCGACGCCGATCCGCTTGAGCCGCACGGGCTCGTCGGCGTCGGCGATCGTGTCCAGGGCCGCGAGCTTGGCCTGCTCCTCGTCGCCGCTGCGCCGGAAGGCGTCGGCCGCCGAGACCGAGGCGTCCTTCGCCAGGTCGCCCGCGCGCGACCGGGTCAGCAGGATCGAACCCGCGTCGATCGCGCCGACCACGATCACGGCCGCCAGCAGCAGCCACACGAGCAGGATCTTGCCGACCAGCCCCCGCTCGTCTCGGAGCGGATCGTGCCGGCGCCGATCGAGGCGCGAGGGTCCCGGCGCCGTCATCGCCAACGCGCGGCCACCTGCCGCCGCACCAGGTCGACCTCCTCGATCCGCAGCGCCGCCGCGGACGCGATGAACACGGCGAGCCCCGCCACCACCGCTCCGAGCACCTGCACGGTCTGCGCGGCGAGCGTCGTCGTCCCGAGCCACCGCTCGAACCCCTCGGCCACGAGCCAGGCCACCGCCGCGGTCGCGAGCCCGGCGACGAGGATCCGGCCGAGCGACGCGAGGATGCGACGCCCGCCGATCGGGCCGATACGCCGGCGGATCAGCAACAACAGCAGGCTCGAGGCGAAGGCGTACGAGACGGCGTGTCCGAGCGCGAGGCCCGGGACGCCGAGCTCCAGCCCGAAGAAGAAGAGCAGATCGACGAGCACGTTCACGGCGACCGCGGCGACGTTCACGAGCGCTGGCGTCCGGGTGTCCTGCATCGCGTACGACGCCCGGAGCAGGAACTGGAAGGCCGAGAACGCGAACAGCCCGATCGCGAAGGCGAACAGTACCTCGGAGACGAGCTCGGCGCTGGCGGCCTTGGTCTCGCCGTGCTCGAGCAGGAGGCGGACGATCGGTTTCGCGAGCACCAGGTAGCCGAGCGCCGCGGGGATCAGGATCGTGGCGGTCGCCCGGATCCCCTGCGAGAGCAGCGCCTTGTAGCCGTCGAGGTCGTCGGCCGCCCACCGCGAGGACATCGCCGGCAGCAGGGCGGTCAGGATCGACACCGCGAAGATCGCGTGCGGGAGCTGGAACAGGATGAACGCCGCGGCGTAGGACGAGTAGCCGCCGGTGGGCCCGCCGGCGAGGATCACGATCACGAGGTACCCGAGCTGGTTCGCGACCACGTAGACGACCACCCACGTCGCGAGGCGACCGATCCGAACGATCGCCTCGTCGCGGACGCCGCCGATCCATCGGAACCGGAACCCCGTCGCGCGGACCGAGGGCCACAGCGCCGCCGTCATCGCCACCACGCCGAGCGTCGTCCCGATCGCGAGGACCAGCCGCTGGGCATCCGTCGCGAGCTCCGTGCTGTTCTTCGGGGCGATCGCGGCGAAGGTCAGGAACGTCGCGATGACGATGATGTTGTTCGCGATCGGGGCGAACATCGGCGCGGCGAACCGCCGGTGGGCGTTCAGCAGGCCGGCGGCGACGGCGCCGATCCCGTAGAAGACGATCTGCGGCATGAACCAGCGCAGGAAGAACGTGGCGAGGCCGTGCACGGCCTCGCGCTGGG
>CBRGMI010000220.1:0-3586 GCA_967797495.1 uncultured bacterium | reverse complement strand
AGAACGTGGTCCCGAACATCAGCACCGCGAACACGTAGTAGGGGATCCGGTCGACGACGTCGCTCCCGCAGTCGACGGGATACGCCAGGTCCTTCCCCGTCGGGCTCTTGGCGGCGAGCGTCGCGTCGGGGTTCCCCGCGTGGATCGCCGAGCAGAGCAGGTTCATGCCCAGGAACGAGGTGCCCGAGGTCGGCCCCGGAAGGTCCAGGTTGTTGATCTGGTCCTGTGTCGTGATCGGCTCCCCGTTCGGATCGCCGGCGGGAAGGGTCTCGGGGATCTGCTGAGACACGGCGGCGTACAGGCCGCTGTCGGCGGGGACGTGGATCGGATGCTGCGGCCACCGCAGCACCGAGTACATCGCGATCAGGATCGGGAACTGCAGCAGCACCGGCCAGCACCCGGAGAACGGGTTGACCCCGTAGTCCTTGTAGAGCTTCATGATCTCTTCCTGCTGACGCTGCTTGTTCCCCTTGTACTTCGCCTGGATCTGCTTGATCTTCGGCTGCACGATCTGCATGTGCTGCATCGAGCGAACCTGCTTGATCCCGAGGGGGAGCAGGACCAGCCGGATCAGGATGGTGAGCAGGATGATGGTCACCCCGTAGTTCGGGATGAAGTCGTAGATCTGGGCGACCACCCAGCCGAGCCCGTCGAGCAACGCCTGCCACGGGGCGAGCGCGATCATCGGCCAGGCTCCGCGTGTATGACGGTGTCATACACCGTAGATCGCCTCGGATCGGGGACGTGATCGACGCCGCCGGCCGTGAACGGGCCACACCGCGCTATCCTCCAGGCCGCCCTCAGGGTGCCGCGCATCGCACCGTGCAGCCGGATCGCGTCCTCGGCGTAGCGTGAACAGGTGGGGTAGAAGCGACACTGCCCGCCGAGCCATCCGGACAACGTGACGCGGTACAGCCGGATGAGGCCGAGCAACGCGAGCCGCGCCGGCGCCCCCGCCTTCCAGGCGATGCGGTGCACGTGGCTCACGTCCGGATCACCTGCGCGCGCGAGAGCAACTCCGCAACCTCCGCCACCAGTTCCTGCGTCCGGGCTCCGACGATCGCGGCCCTTGCGACCACGACGACGTCATATCCATCCTCGACCTCGTCAGCGAGCTCGCGCCACGCGGCCCGGAGGATCCGCCGGGCCCGGTTGCGGAGCACCGCGCCACCGATCCGCCGGCCGGCAACGAACGCTGCCGACCCGGCCCCGGGGGCGACAAACACTACCACCCGTTCTCCGTGAAATGCCTGGCCGGAGGACAGGGTCCGGGCGACCCGATCCGCGCTCGTCGACGTACCTACGCGGACAGCCGCGTCCGGCCCTTCGCGCGCCGTCGCGCCAGGATCGACCGGCCCGCCCGCGTCCGCATCCGAACGCGGAACCCATGCTTGCGGTGACGGCGACGGTTGTTCGGTTGGTAGGTTCGCTTGGACATCGCGATCTTTCCTCGTCGTGCGCCGAACGAGTGCGTTCGGGCGTTCGCGCAGTATAGCGGAGGCGTTCCACGGCAGCCCGGTCGCCGGAGACCGGCATCGTCGCGTTCGATGAACGAGAAAGTGTGACAAGAGGACCCTCCGACGGGGCGCTGGGGAAAACCGCGGTGCTATAGTCCGGCCTCGGTCCCCGGGGGCGTCGATCCTCACCACGTGACGCCATCTCTTCCCCAAGAGTTTCCACAACTGTGGAAAGGCGCTGTGGATAGCTATGGCGATCGCTTCGTTCGAGGAAGCCGCTGAACGGACCTGGGCGCACGTCGTCGAACGCGCACAGGAAGAGCTCACGGAGAGCTCGTTCTCGATGTGGTTCGGAGGCGTTCGCGCCACGAGCCTGCACGACGGAGTCCTCGAGGTGGTCGCGCCCTCCGAGTACGTGCGCGACTGGCTCGCCAAGCACTACGTCGGGTTGATCCAGGACGCGGCGGCCGAAGCGGTCGGGCTTCCCATCAGGATCGAGCTGGACTCGGCACCCCCCGAAGAGGTTGCACCGCAACGTGAACCGCCGGATCCCCCCGAACACAAGCCGATGGCGGAGCGGGCGGCGTTCGGCGCCCCTGGCCTACCCTTCCCGAACTACACCTTCGAGACCTTCGTCGCGGGGCCGTCCAACCGGTTCGCGCACGCCGCGGCGATGGCGGTCGCCGACACTCCGCCGTCCAAGGCCTACAACCCGCTGTTCATCTACGGCGGCGTGGGGCTCGGCAAGACCCACCTGCTCGTCGCGATCGGGCATCAGATGTTCGGGCTGTCCCCGCGCCTGCGCGTGAAGTACGTGACGAGCGAGAGCTTCATGGCCGAGTTCATCAAGGCGGTTCGCGAACGACAGGGCTACCAGTTCGCCGCGCGGTACCGCGACATCGACGTGCTCATGGTCGACGACATCCAGTTCCTCGCCAAGCGCGAGGAGACCCAGACCGAGTTCTTCCACACGTTCAACGCGCTGCACCAGAAGGACCGCCAGATCGTCATCGCGTCGGACCGCCCGCCGCAGGAGCTCGGGATGGAGGAACGCCTCCAGTCGCGGTTCCGCCTCGGCCTGTGCGTCGACGTGCAGCCCCCCGACCTGGAGACCCGCATCGCGATCCTGCAGCTGAAGGCGCAGCGCGACGAGCTCCACGTCCCCGACGACGTGATCGAGTTCATCGCCAACACGTTCGACCAGAACATCCGCGAGCTCGAGGGCGCGCTCGTGCGGGTGGTGGCGTGGGGCGACCTCACCGGGCAACCGATCACCAGCGAGCTCGCGGAGCAGGCGCTCGAGGACCTGCTGCCCCAGGCCGAGGCGGAGATCCCGCCGGACCTGATCCTGGAGGAGAGCGCCCGCTACTTCGGCCTGTCGGTCCAGGACCTGATCTCGCCGAACCGATCCCGGCCGCTCACGACGGCCCGCCACGTCGCGATGTACCTCATGCGCGAATGCAGCGGGCAGTCCCTGGTCAAGATCGGCGACACGTTCGGCGGGCGTGACCACACGACGGCCCGCCACGGGATCTTGAAGGTCGAGCGGGACATGCGGGCTCGGACGGCCACCTACCGCCAGGTCCAGGATCTGTCGCGCATCATCCGCGGCCGGGCCCGGGCGGGATGAGCGCCCACCCGAGCCGCGGGGACGGGCCTGTGGGGAACGCGGGAGGAGCCGGGGACGGGGCCGGGCGGAGCTCTGGCGTGTCCACAAGTTCCCCCAGCCGGTCCACATGTCCTACGAGCCCGATACGCTCGGAGAACGGGCTGGTATCCCTGTTTTCCCCAGCCCCTACTACTACTGAAAGAAGTTAGAGATGAATCAAGAAGCAGTCAGGAGGTGGACACGTGAAGTTCCGGTGTGACCGCGACGCGCTGTCCGAGGCACTGCAGACGGTCCAACGCGGCGTCTCGTCGAGGCCCGGGATCCCGGCCCTCACCGGGGTGCTGATCGAGGCGTCGTCCGAGGGCGCGTTGACGCTCACCACGACGGACCTGGAGGTCTCGGCCCGGCTGTCGATCGACGTGCAGGTGGGGGAGCCGGGGATCTCGCTCGTCCCGGCGCGGTTGCTCGCGGACACCGTGAAGAGCCTGTCGGACGCCCCCGTCGAGTTCGAGACCGATCA
>CBRGMI010000219.1:0-3595 GCA_967797495.1 uncultured bacterium | reverse complement strand
GGACGTCGTCGATCAGGACGTGGTTGCCCGTGAGGATGCCGACCATCACCAGCCCCAGCGGCTCACGAACGCCGAACAGCCGCTCGTCGACCCGGTCGGCGACCTGCTTGAAGAGAGCTCGCGCCCCCTCGGCCTCGGTCATCGAGCCAAGGATAGGCCCAGGTGAGGCGCCCGCGGTTGCGGTTTCCTGCCCAGGAGGAGCCGGCTCCGCCTCGGCGAGCGTCGCGGCACGTATCGCATGACGATGGAGAGAGGGGCTCCGCGCCTGACCGCGCTCGCGCTCGCGGGCCTTCTCGCCTGTGCGGCGTGCGGAGATCGCGACGATGCGATCGAACGCGACGTCACCGCCCCGACGGGTCCGACAGCTTCGACGGGCCCCACCGGTCCTCAGACCGCGGAGATCGAGGCCACGATCGAGGTCGGCGCCGACCCGATCGGCATCGCGTCGGGCGAAGGATCGCTCTGGGTGGTCAACGCGGACATCGACGCGAGGCGAGGGTTCGTCTCGAGCATCGATCCGGCGAGCGGGGAGATCCTGGCGACGATCCCCGTCGGAGCGGTCCCGCTCGAGGTCGCGGTCGGGGAGGGTGGCGTCTGGGTCTCGAACTCGGGCGACGACACGGTTTCGCGCATCGATCCGTCGAACAACGAAGTGACCGACACGATCGACGTCTGCGCGGCGCCGGAGGGGCTCGCGGTCGCCGATGGATCGGTCTGGCTGGTGTGCGAGGACGACGGCGTGGTCGCTCGCATCGATTCCGGGACCGACGAGATGGTCGACCGGGTCGAGGTCGGGCTCCAGCCGAGGTTCGTGACGTTCGCGTTCGGCGACATCTGGGTCTCGAGCTACTTCGACGGGACGATCACCCGGATCGACCCGGCGAACGGGAAGGTCGTCGCCGACATCACGACCGAGCAGGGACCACAGATCATGGCCGAGGCCCGCGGCCTTCTCTGGGTTTCCTGCACCGACGTGGACCACGTGCAGGCGATCGATCCGGCGACGAACGAGGTCGTCGCGACGGTCGAGACGTCGGTGACGCCCGACGGCCTGGCGTTCGACGGTACGACGCTGTGGGTCGCCACCGAGATCGGCCCCGGGCTCACCGGCATCGATCCATCCACCCAGGAGGTCGTGGCGACCGCCACCGTCTCGGACCAGGGGCTGATCAACGCGAACCAGGTCATGGCGTTCGAGGACGGCTCGCTCTGGCTGCCGATCCTCGACGACGGGGTGGTGCTGCGAGTCACCCCGCCGGCTACGTGACCGCGCCGAGCGCGACCCCGCATCGGCCGCAGTACGCGATCCTCACCGAAAGGGACTCGCCTTTGGCCATCGTCTCCAGCTCCCTGACCGCGAGGGTCTCGTCGAGCGCCGCGAAGCAGTTCGGGCACATCGGCGCGTCCTCGGCAGCGGGGACGGCGGTGGGGGAGATCTCCGTGGCGAGCTCCTCCTCCATCTCGGCCATCTCGGCGCCGCCCTCCACCCTGCGAACCTCCGCGCCCGCGGTGTAGCCGGACAGGAGCTGGATCACGGTCTGGCGGACGCGGTTGAGGTCGGCGCCGAGCTTCTGCAGGACCTGCGCGGCGACGCCCTCGCCCTCGCGGATCAGCCCGAGCAGGATGTGCTCGGTCCCGATGTAGTTGTGACCGAGCTGCAACGCCTCGCGGAGCGAGAGCTCCAGGACCTTCTTGGCCCGCGGCGTGAACGGGATGTGACCCGTGATCGCTGCCTGGCCCTGGCCGATGATCTCTTCCACCTCCCGACGCACCGCGTCGAGCCTGATGTTCAGGCTGTCGAGCGCCTTGGCGGCGACGCCGTCTCGCTCGCGCACGAGGCCGAGCAGGATGTGCTCGGTCCCGATGTAGTTGTGGTTGAGCATCCTCGCCTCTTCCTGGGCGAGGACCACGACTCGACGGGCCCGGTCGGTGAAGCGCTCGAACACCTGCACCGAGGATAGGCCCCGATCTCCGTGCCGGCGGCCGATATCGATTTCGGTATCGACACCGTCGACGAGATCGCGACCCATCTTGGCTGGATCGCCGCCAGACTGTAATCCTGCTTACAACCGGGGAATACCGTGCCTGAGCAGCGCGTTGATTCGGCCGAGACGACTCTTGGAGGAGAATCCGACATGGCACAGCTCGACACCCAGATCCTGCCGCTCCTGCCTCTCACCTCGGGCGTGGTCCTGCCGGGCATGGTCGTGACCCTCACGATCGAGTCCGACGAGGCCCGCCGCGCGCTCGCAGCCTCCGAGTCCTCGGGCGGCGAGCTCATGCTCGTGCCCCGGATCGGCTCGAGCTACGCGAAGATCGGCACCGTCGCCACGGTGGAGGACGTGGGCCGTCTGCGCAGCGGCCTCGAGGCCCTCGTCATCCGCGGCGTCGTTCGCGCGGTCGTCGGGACCGGCGTCGCCGGGACCGGCGAGACCACGTGGGTGCAGTTCGAACCGCGTCCCGACCCCGAGATCCCCTCCGAGCGGTCCCTCGCGCTCGCGCGCGAGTACCGGGCGGTGGTGGAGAGCATCGTCGAGGCTCGCGGCGTCCCCGAGGTCGCCGACTTCCTGCGCGGCCTGTCCGACCCCGGTCAGGTCGCCGACACGGCCGGCTATTCGCCCGACCTATCGATCGAGCGGAAGGTCGAGGTCCTGGAGACCCTCGACGTCGAGCAGCGGCTCGAGAAGGTCCTGGACTGGGCGAAGGAGGTCCTGGCCGAGCTCGAGCTGAAGGACAAGATCCGCACCGACGTCCGCGACGGCATGGAGAAGAACCAGCGCGAGTACATCCTTCGCCAGCAGATGGACGCGATCCGCAAGGAGCTCGGCGACGAGTCGGGCGAGGGGATCGTGGAGGAGTACCGCAAGAAGATCGCCGACGCGAACATGCCCGAGGGCGCGCGCAAGGAGGCCGAGCGCGAGCTCGGCCGCCTCGAGGCGATGTCGGAGCAGTCGCCCGAGTACGGCTGGATCCGCACCTACCTGGACTGGATGACCGAGATCCCGTGGGACGTCCGCACGGAGGACAACCTCGAGATCGACGCGGCGCGCGCGATCCTGGACGAGGACCACACGGGCCTGTCCGACGTGAAGGACCGGATCGTCGAGTACCTCGCGGTGCGCAAGCTGCGCCAGGAGCGCGGGCTCGGGCCCTCGTCCGGCCGGGGCTCGGGCGCGATCCTCACGCTCGTCGGGCCTCCGGGCGTCGGCAAGACGTCGCTCGGCGAGTCCGTCGCGCGGGCGCTCGGTCGCAAGTTCGTCCGGATCTCGCTCGGCGGGATCCACGACGAGGCCGAGATCCGCGGGCACCGGCGCACCTACGTCGGCGCGCTGCCCGGTCGCATCGTCCGTGCCCTGAAGGAGGCCGGCACGAAGAACCCGGTCATGATGCTCGACGAGGTCGACAAGGTCGGCGCCGACTGGCGCGGCGACCCCTCGAGCGCGCTGCTCGAGGTGCTCGACCCGGCGCAGAACCACACTTTCCGCGACCACTACCTCGAGGTCGACCTCGATCTGTCCGAGGTGCTGTTCATCTCGACCGCGAACGTGTCCGAGACGATCCCGGGCGCGCTGCTCGACCGGATGGAGGTCATCCG
>CBRGMI010000218.1:0-3629 GCA_967797495.1 uncultured bacterium | reverse complement strand
CGAGCACGGACGCGAGCACGGACGCGAGCGGGCGGACGAGCGGCGGGAGCCGTCGCATGATCGGTCGCGCCATCCTACCCTCGGCCCCCGGCCAGGGCGGTGACCTCCGCGGCCGCGTACGCGATCGCCACGACCAGCAGGAACGTGCCGACGGCGGCGCGCAGGGTGCGTTCGCGGACGCCGAGCGCGATGCGTGCTCCGATCCTGGCCCCTGGGATCACGCCGAGGGTGAGCACCAGGAAGATCGCCCAGTCGACGTTGCCGAGGAGCGTGTGGACGACGGTCCCGGGGATCACCAGGATCGCGATCACCAGCAGCGAGGTCCCGAGCGCCCGCCGAAGCGGCATTCCGATCCAGGTCGTGAGGGCGGGCACCATCACGATCCCGCCACCCACGCCGAGCAGACCCGAGACGAACCCCGCGACCAGGCCGACCACGGCGTACTTCCATCCCGGCGTCTCGCCCAGGACCCACGGCGTCCGGGGAGTGCGCCCGGCGATCACCTGGACGGCGGTGATCCCGATCAGCCCCGCGGTGACCAGGAGCAGCAGGTGCGCGTTCACGACCTCGGTCAGCAGCGCGCCGACGATCGCGCCGCCGACCCCGGGGACGGCCGCCCATCGTGCGGCCCGGAAGCTCACCTCGCCCGCCCTCGCGTACGTGTACGAACCCACGAGCGAGGTCGGTAAGATGACGGGCAGGGGCGTGGCGATCGCCTGGATCGCGGTCCCGCCAAGGATCGTGTTCACCGCGGGGGTCGTGACGATCCCGCCGCCGACGCCGAACAGACCCGACAGGACCCCGGCGCCGAACCCCACGGCGACGCCGAGCCCGGCCTGGAGCGGCGTCACGCGAGCCGTTCGACCGCGCGCTCGATGACCTCGCGTTCGCCTTGGTACGCGGCCCGCTTCACGGCCGAAGGCAGCGGGAACCACCGGACGTCCTCCATCTCGGTGTCGTGATCCTCGACGTCCCCGCCGGTCATCCGCATCAGGAAGAAGTGCACGCGCTTGCGGACGCGGACACCGTCCCACACGTAGAAGTAGCGGATGTCGCCCAGGTCGGACTCCACGTCGACCTCGAGCCCGGTCTCCTCCAGGACCTCGCGCACCGCGGCCTGCTCCTCGGTCTCGCCGGGCTCGATCGCGCCCTTCGCGAGTCCCCACGCGAGGTCGCCGCGCCGCGTCCGGCGCGCGGCGAGCGCGATCTCGATCGCCTCCTCCTCGCGCCGATAGACGACGCCGCCGGCGGACACCTCGCTCCGGGATCCCATCAGAGGCATGCCCCGGTGGGAGCGGGCCCCTTCCTATACTGGGCCGTGGTCGACCGGATCATCGACTTCCTCCGACCGTACCTCGAGCCTCCATGGGGATACGGCATCGTGTTCGCGGCGACGTTCCTCGAGAACTCGGTCGGCGCCGGCGTCATCGTCCCGGGCGAGACTCTCGTCATCATCGGCGGATTCTATGCGCGCATCGGCGAACTCTGGTTCCCCGCCGTGGCCTTCGTCGCGATCGTCGGCGCGGTGCTGGGGGACAACCTCGGGTACTGGATCGGCCGGCGCTACGGCCGGGGCTTCCTCGAGCGCCACGGCCGCAAGCTGTTCGTCACGCCCGAGCGGCTCGAGGCCGCCGAGGGCTACTACCGCCGGCACGGGGGCAAGACCGTGTTCCTCGGTCGGTTCATCCCGGTCGTACGCAGTGTCGGGTTCATCGTGGCCGGCGTGGCCCAGATGGAGTGGCGTCGGTTCTTCGTCTACGACGTCGCCGGGGCGACGATCTGGGGGATCGGCCACTCCCTGCTCGGCTACGCGCTCGGGGCCAGCTACCAGCGCTGGGAGCGCTCCCTCACCCCGATCGGGATCATCCTGCTCGTGGTCCTGCTTCTTCTGATCGGAGGCTCAAAGATCCTGGCCGCGCGCCGACAAGTGAGGGAGGACCTCGAGGAGGTCGAGTCCGGGCCCAAGCGCGAACGGGAGCACGAGCGGGAGGCCGAGTAGGCACGTGGAGATCACCGAGTTGCTCCGGCACACGGTCGAGGTGGGGGCCAGCGACCTCCATCTGAAGGCCGGCAACGTGCCGTTCGTGCGCGTGGACGGCGAGCTGAGCCCGACGGCCTTCGGGGCCATGACGGCCGCCGACACGGAGGCCGCCGCCCTCGCGCTGATGCCCGAGCACAAGCGGCGTGCGTTCGAGGCCACCAGCGAGGCCGACTTCGGCCACACGCTGACGGGAGTCGGTCGGTTCCGGGTCAACGTCTTCCGGCAGCGGTCGATGGTCGGGCTGGCGATCCGGCGGGTCCGATCGGAGGTCCCGACCATCGCCGAACTGATGCTCCCCCCCGTCCTCGCCGAGCTCGCGGACTCGAGCCGCGGGCTGGTGCTGGTGACGGGGCCGACCGGCACCGGCAAGACGACGACGATCGCGTCGATGATCGGCCACATCAACCGCACGCGGCGCGCGCACATCGTGACGATCGAGGACCCCATCGAGGTCGTCCACCACGACGACCGGGCGATCATCCAGCAGCGCGAGGTCGGGCTCGACACGGATTCGTACGCGGCGGCTATGCGGCACGTCGTGCGGCAAGACCCCGACGTGATCTTCGTCGGTGAGATCCGCGACCCCGAGTCCGCCCTGTCGGCGATCCAGGCGGCGGAGACCGGTCACCTCGTGATCTCGACGATGCACACGATCGACTCGACCGAGACGATCAACCGGCTGCTCGACCTGTTCCCCGCCCAGCAGCAGCGGGAGGTCCGCACGTCGTTCGCGGGCGCGCTGCGCGGGATCGTGTCGCAACGCCTCGTGACGCGCTCCGACGGCAAGGGCCGCGTCCTGGCCGTCGAGGTGCTCGTCTCGACCGGCCGTGTCTACGATCGGATCATCGACCCGGAGGCGACGATCGAGATCCACGACATCATCGGCGAGGGCGGCTTCTACGGCATGCAGACGTTCGACCAGGCGCTCGTGGGCCTCGTCGAGGGCGGTCTGGTGACGGAGGAGGATGCGCGGTTCGTCTCGACGAGCCCGCACGACTTCGTGCTCGCGCTCCGCGGGACGCTCACCCGGAGCTGACCGCGTCCTCGCGGTTCACGGGGCCTCGCCCGCCGCTCGGCGAGCCGCGCGCTCCATGGGGTGCCGGCGGTAGCCGAACGGGATCGCGAGCAGCAGGTAGACCGGGATGAAGAACGGCCCCCACGCCATGTACTGGCGGATGTGGTGGCGTTCGTGGACCAGGAGCCGTCCCTCGACCGGGACCGCCGCGACGATCACGAAGCCGACGGTCATCGCGGTGCGATGCATCGAGCGCAGGAGCCGAGTCAGGCCCCGTGGGACGCGGTCGAACACGATCGCGCCGCCGTGCGCGCGCGGCGCCTGGAACGTGAGCCCGCCGAGCAGGAGTCCGAGGAGGGTGTTCGGCAGCGTCCAGAAGAACCCGAGCCATCCGGCGGGGCGCACGCCTCGGACGGTACCGCAGGTCGCCGCCGGCTCGGAGCGCGAGGCACTCGGGTGAAGCGGGGGCCTTCGGGTGCAGGGGTATCCTGAGCCCGTCATGGCCGACCGGTCGCGTCCGAACGGCGGCGCGCGCCTCGAGATCCCCCCGATCGCCACCGAGCTCGGCGAGCG
>CBRGMI010000217.1:0-3632 GCA_967797495.1 uncultured bacterium | reverse complement strand
CGATCTCGTCCTTCAGTTTCGCGTTCCTACTCTCGAAGTCGGTCACTCGACCCTCCAGGCGTTCGATCGACGCCTGTGCCTCCGACAGAGATGCACCTTTGATGAGGTAAGCAGCCGCGCCCCCAACGAGCAGGAGCGCCGCAACGATCCATCCAGCGACCACCTTGTTGAGTGCGTTTCGTCTCGGTCGTGGACTCGCCACCACCGGTGAGTCAAAGGTGGTCGCGATGTCCTCGGAGGAGATCGCCGGCGTTGGTGGAAGGTACGACGTAAGACTCGGCATGCTCCCGCCGCAAGATCCGCAGAAACGGTCTCCACCTGTCACGTCGTTCCCGCATGCTGGGCAAGGCCGAGTGAGCGACGCAGATGGATCTCGCCGTCCGGGAACGTCCGATACTTGCATAGGGCCTCGCCTCCGAGGACGGAGTTCTCCCGTCGATCAACCCTCGATGAATTGTCGGCAGAGTGGCCTTGGCACTTGAGGCACGGCGATCCGATCCGTCTGGCCGCCGGCTCGAATCCGCCCGCCCCGACCGATCCGACCGAGCACGGCTAGCCTGTGCCCGTGTTCCTCACCTCGAAGGTCGCCGACCTTTCCGACGCCCGCGTTGGCCAGATGCTGGCGGGCCTGCCCGAGACCGACGGCTTCGAGGTCCTGGTCAGGCCCCTCCGGTACCGGGAGAAGCCGCACCTGGCCGCGCAGACGGAGTTCGACACGCAGCGGATCACCCTGCAGCTCCCCGAGCCCTTCCTGCCGTTCGGCGAGGTGGTCGCGTTCGGCGCCAAGCGGCGGCCGGGACGCTCGATCCGATTCATCTGGCTCACCGAGGGTGTGACGTTCCGTACGCCGCGCGAGGTGCTCCGATTCCTGTATCTGCACGAGTGGATGCACTGGTACCTGCACCGGCACCACGGTCGAGGGATGTCGGCCGAGACCACGTGTGACCGGTTCGCGCTGCGCAATTACCGCAAGAAGGAAGTCACCGTCGCCGACGCCCGCTCGGCGATGCGGCGCCAGCCGACGGCGTGAGCGAACGCCCGGCGTCCGCCGTCACGGCGACGAGCCGAGTGATTCCGCAACGGGTCCGCTCGGCGTCAGGAGCCCACCACCCCCGGCCTCAACCTCGCGACGATCTCCTGGTGCAGCGAGCCGTTGGTGGTCAGGACGGTCCCGCCGTGAACGAGCGGCGCCCCGTCGAACTGGGTGATCCGGCCGCCGGCCTCCTCGACGATCACCTGGAGGGCCGCGAAGTCCCACGTCGCCAGCTCGAGCTCGAGCATGACGTCGGCCGAGCCCCTCGCCACCAGGCAGTGACCCCACGCGTCGCCGAACCCGCGGTCCCGCCGCGCGTCCGAGACCAGGCGCTGGACACCGGCGGCGTACGGGCCCGAGAGCCAGTCGCCCATGCCCGCGAACACGACGAAGGAGCGCGGCACGCGGTCGGCGCGGGACACGTGGATCGGTGCGCCGTTCATACGGGCGCCCCCTCCACGGGAGGCGTCGTAGCGCTCCCCGAGCGCCGGCAGGTTCACGACGCCGAGCACCGGCTGGTCGTCCACGGCGAGCGCGATCAGGTTCGACCAGATCTGGACGCCGTCGGCGAAGTTCTTCGTCCCGTCGATCGGGTCGACGATCCATCGCCGCCGGCCCTCGCCCTGCAGGCCCCCCTCCTCGCCGAGGACGCTGTCCCCGGGGTAGCGCTCCTTGACGGCGTCCCGGATCGCGGACTCGATCGACAGGTCGGCCTCGGTGACCGGGGTTCGGTCGGCCTTGATGGTGACCTCGAACGAACCGCGGAAGTACGCCAGGCCGATCTCCCCGGCGAGATCGGCCAGCTCGTGCGCGAACGCGAGTTCCTCGGCAAACGCTGTCTCGACCACTGGCTCCACCACCGGCCCTCCCGGCGTAGGGGCTCCGAGCGAGCCCGCGCGCACGATACCGGATGCTCCTTTCCGCTACGCTCGGGAGCCCATGCAGACGACCCTCGAGGAGACCGACAAGCACACGGTCAAGCTCACCGTCGAGATCCCACCGGAAGAGGTGGACAAGGATCTCGACCGCGCGTACCGGAAGATCGCGCAGCAGGTCAAGATCCCCGGGTTCCGCAAGGGCAAGGTCCCCAAGCGGGTGATCGACGCGCAGTTCGGTCACGACGCGGTGCTGGGGGAGTTCATCGAAGAGTCCGTGCCGACCTACTACCGGGATGCCCTCCGCGAACACGATCTCGCGCCGATCACCGAACCCGACATCGAGCTCGGCGACGTCGAGGAGGGCAAGCCGCTCGTGTTCACGGCCGTCGTCGAGGTCCGGCCGCGGCTCAAGCTCGAGGAGTCGGACTACAAGGATGTGAAGGTCGAACGACCGAGGGTGGAGATCAGCGAGGACGATGTCGAGCGGTACCTGGACTCGCTCCGTGAGCGGTTCGCGGAGCTCGAGACCGTGTCGCGCGCCGCCCGCGAGGGCGACTACGTCGTCCTCGACCTGCACGCGGCCGTGCACGGCGAGGAGATCCCCGAGGCCACTCGCCCCGACCACCTGTACGCGGTCGGCTCCGGCGAGTTCGGCGACAGGCTCGACGCCGAGGTCGCCGGCAAGCGCGCCGGCGAGATCCTCGCGTTCAACGACACGCTCGGCCCCGGCGCGGGCGACCGCGCGGGTCAGGAGGTGGCCTTCCGGGTGCTGGTGAAGGAGGTCAAGGGCAAGAAGCTGCCCGAGGCCGACGACGAGTTCGCCAAGGTGGCGTCGGAGTTCGACACGCTGGAGGAGCTGAAGGCCGACCTCCGCGAGCAGCTGCGGAAGAACCGGGAGCGGTCGGCGGACGCGGACGTTCGCGACCGAGTGCTCCAGGCGATGATCGACTCGGTGGACGTCGACCTGCCCGATCCTCTCGTCGACGAGGAGGTGCAGCACCGGATCACGCACGCGCAGGAGCGCGCCGAGCAGGCGGGGATGACGCTCACGCAGGTGCTCGAGACGCAGGGGTTCGACGAGCTCCGATTCCGGGCCGATGCGCGCGACCACGCGATCCGCGCGATCAAGGCCGACCTCGTGCTCGAGGCGGTCGCGCGCCAGGAGGGGATCGAGGTGACCGCCGAGGAGATCGGTCGGGAGATCGGCAGCCTCGCCGCGGCGATCGGACGTGAACCCAAGGACCTCGCCAAGAGCCTCGATCGAAGCGGTCAAGTCGTAGCACTCGCCGGTGATATCATCCGCTCCAAGGCGCTCGACCTCCTCGTCGAGCACGCGGACATCAGCCCGGACCCCGGCGCCGAGGAGCCCACGCAGCGGTCGGAAGGGTCTTCCGAAGAGGTCGCGGCCACGGGCGGACCAGCAGAGGAGACGTCATGAAGGACTACCTCGTTCCCGTCGTCGTCGAGCAGACCAGCCGAGGTGAGCGCTCGTTCGACATCTACTCGCGTCTGCTCAAGGAGCGGATCGTGTTCCTCGGGACACCGATCGACGACGCCGTCGGCAACCTCATCATGGCCCAGCTCCTGCACCTGGAGTCCGAGGATCCCGACAAGGACGTCAACCTGTACATCAACTCGCCGGGCGGGGACATCACGTCGCTGTTCGCGATCTACGACACGATGCAGTACATCAAGCCGGACGTCTCGACGATCTGCATGGG
>CBRGMI010000216.1:0-3633 GCA_967797495.1 uncultured bacterium | reverse complement strand
TTGGCCCGGTTCTTTGGCCGTGTTGCGTGGCCGTCGTGCGCTCCAGGCATCATCCGACGGTGCTCCGCGGCGGGCAAACCGCCGGCGGTGGGAGGGCCCTTGCCCGTCCTCGGGCGCCCGGGTAGCGTTCGGACCTTCCATGAAGCGCTCGCTGGCATCCCTCGTCCCTCTCGTGGTCCTGCTCGGTCTGTCCGTTCCCCCGGTGCAGGCGGCGCAGCCCGGTCAGTTCGTGCTGCGGTGCGCGTACTCGCATACGCTGCCGGACGACCCGATCGTGTTTCCGGGCCAACCGGGCGCATCCCATCTCCACGACTTCTACGGCAACACGGGCGTGAACGCGTTCTCGACCTTCGCGACGATGCTCGCCGGCGAGACCAACTGCCGCGTCCCGAGCGACACGGCCGGCTACTGGGCCCCCGCGGGGTTCATGAATGGCGTGCGGGTCCGGCCCGGCGTCATGCGCATCTACTACCTGGCTCCGGCCACCGGGACCCTCGGGACGATCCCGGCGGGACTGCAGATGGTGGGCGGCAACAAGGAGGCCCAATCGCCAACCGAGAACCCGCACGTGTCGTGGAGCTGCGGGCAGACCACGAGCGTGTCGACCCCGCACCGGGACACGCCGTACGACTGCAGGCCGTGGGCCCAGTACGGGTTCGTCGACGGGATCGTCGCGTCGATCGACTTCCCGAGCTGCTGGAACGGCATCGGCCTTCGCCCGGAGGACGTCACGTACCCTGAGGGCGGCGCGTGCCCGCCCGGGTTCGGGAACGTCATCCCCAAGCTGAGCGAACGCGTGCATTACGGCGTGATGAACCCGCTCGGGCTGGACGGGACGCTCGCGTTCCAGCTCTCGAGCGGCCCCCCGTACTCGATGCACGCGGACTTCTGGAACACGTGGCAGCAGGAACGTCTCGATCAGCTCGTCGCGGACTGCCTGGTCGCAAACGTCCACTGCGGCTCGGTCGACGCCGCGAACACGATCCGGTGGGTGCGGCAGCTCGGGACGCAGCGGTACGACCTCGCGAACGCCGCCGCACCGGACGGCAAGGGCGGCTCGTACACCGCCGGGTTCACGAACTTCTCGCTCGACGGAAAGCCGTACCACCACCGCTACGACGCGTTCCTCACCCGGTACGACGCGGACGGCGACAAGCTGTGGACCCGGCAGTTCGGCACGAACGGGACCGATCAGGCTCGTGCGATCTCGGTCTCGAGGGCCAACGTGTACGTCGTGGGTTCGACCGACGGGCGGTTCCCCAAGCAAACGGCGAGGGGCGGGACCGACGCGTTCGTTGCCCGGTTCAACGCCCGCGGCAGGCTGACGTGGCTGAAGCAGTTCGGCACGCACCGCGACGACGAGGGCGCCGCGGTCTCGGCCGGCACGGACGCGATCTTCCTCGCCGGCACGACGCGCGGGCCGCTCGATCAGCAACGGCTCGACGGGCCGTCCGACGCGTTCGTCATGCGGCTCGACACCCACGGTTCCCCCAGCTGGACGAGGGTCCTCGGCGGGGACGGTGAGGACCTGGGCCTGTCGGTCGCGCAGCGCGGGGGTCAGGTGTTCCTCGCGGGGACGACGGAGGGCCTGCTTCACACGGTGGCGGACCAGGACGGGTTCGTCGCGGGGTTCGATGGGCGCGGTCGGCCGGCGTGGAGCTACCCGCTCGGCGCGTCGGACACCGACGCGATCACGTCCATCGTCCCGCGCGCGGAGGGCGTGTATTTCGCTGGGTGGACCTCGGGGACGTTCCTGGACGAGCCGCCGGCAGGCGGGTTCGACGCGGTGATCGGCAAGCTCCAAGTGAACGGGGGCCTGTCGTGGCTCAAGCAGTTCGGGAGCACGACCGACGACCAGGCGACGGCGCTCTCGACCGCGGGCAAGGGTCTGTACGTCGCCGGCTCCACGATCGGCGAGCTCCCCGACGGCACACCGCTGGGAGAGAGCGACGGCTTCGTGCGCAAGTACCTGCCCAACGGCACCGAGGTCTGGACCCGGCAGTTCGGCACTGCGGACTTCGACGCGGTCTACGGGATGGCCTCGGACCCGAGGGGCGTGGTCGCCGTCGGCACCACGCATGGGGCGTTCGAAGGCCAGACGAACGCCGGCGACCGGGACGTCTTCCTCGTCAGGATCGCGTTCTCCTGAGGGCACGGCCGCCCCGTTCCGGGGGATTGGCACGCTGGGTGATCTGGAGGAAGCTGGCCGCCTGATGACCTCCCCGGTCGGGATTCGTGGGGATCGACCCGGCGTCGTGCCGCGGGTCACCCGCGACGACCTCGTCGCGATTCTCGTGCTCGGGGTCCTGTACTACGCCGCCGCCCGGCTCGGACTCCGGCTCGCGATCGTCGAGGACAACATCACGCCGCTCTGGCCACCCACCGGTCTGGCGTTGGTGGCGTTCCTGCGGTACGGCCGGCGCATGTGGCCCGGGGTCGCGATCGCGGCGTTCCTGGTCAACCTGCCGATCACGAACTTCCCTGCGGCCGTCCTCACCACGGCCGGGAACACCCTCGCGCCGATCGTGGCGGCCTGGCTGCTCGAGCGGGCCGGCTTCCGGCAGCAGATCGATCGCGTCCGCGACGTCGTGGCGCTCGTGGGGCTCGGCGCGCTGCTGAGCATGACGATCAGCGCGACGATCGGGAGCGCCGCGCTGGTGTTGTCGTCGCGCATCGCGCTCGGCGGGTTCTGGGGTGCGTGGTCCGTCTGGTGGGCCGGCGACGCGATGGGGATCCTCGTGGTGGCGCCGTTCCTGCTGTGCGTGCTCACCTGGAACCAGGTCGAGCCCAGGCTGGGCCCCCGCCGCCTCCCCGAGGCGTTGGTCATGCTGACGCTCCTGCTGGGTGCCTCCGTGTTCGCGATGTGGAACACGGGTCAGCTCCTGTTCCTGCTCCCCCCCCTCGTCGGGTGGATCGCGTGGCGTTTCCAGCTCCGCGGCGCGGCCCCGGCGGTGCTCATCGTGTCGACCGTCGCCGCGTGGGCCGCCAGCCGGATGGTCGGGTGGTTCTCCGACCTGTCGATCACCGAGGAGATGCTCACGCTGCAGCTGTTCAACGCCACGATCGCGTTCACCGCGTTCTTCTTGTCGGCCCTCGTCTCCGAACGCACGCAGGCCCGCGAGCGGCTGCAGCGCGCCGCCGAGGACCTCGAGGGCCGCGTCCGCCAGCGCACGTCGCAGCTGGTCGAGGCCAACGAGCACCTCGGGCAGCAGATCACCGAACGCCGCGAGGCCGAGACCAAGCTCCTTCGGAGCGAACGCGAGCTCGCGGAGGCGCAGGAACTGGCGAGGCTTGGTCGATGGGAGTGGGACCTTGGATCCGGGACGGTCAGCTGGTCCGACGATCTGTACCGGATCCACGGGTACGAGCCGGGAGCGTTCCCCATGACGTTCGAGAAGGCCGTGGAGCTCGTGCCCGAGGAGGACCGCCAGCGGATCGAACACAACATCGCGGCCGCGCTGACGATGCGGCGGCGAGAGGTGCCCGACATCGAGTACCGGATCGTCCGCCCGAACGGCGAGCTCCGAGCGCTCCTCGGACGCGCCCGCATGTTCTTCGACGAGGCCGGCTCGCCCATTCGGATGCTCGGCGTCGTCCAGGACGTCACCGAACGCGTCGACTACGACCGCCAGC
>CBRGMI010000215.1:0-3654 GCA_967797495.1 uncultured bacterium | reverse complement strand
CAACCTCGTCGCGGCGCAGGCGGATGCGTTCGGCGTCCTGAAGCTCACGCTGAAGGCGGACCGCTACCGGTGGCGATGGGTGTCGGCCGCGGGGCAACCGGCGTTCGACGACGCCTCGGAGCACGCCGTTCGGTGCGTTCGCGCTACCCCTTGACGCCGGTGAGCGTCACGCCCTCGACGAACACGCGCTGGGCGAGGAAGAACAGGATGATCACGGGGAGCATGAAGAGCACGGACGCGGCCATCGTGAGGTTCCACTGGGTCTGGAACTGCCCCCGGAACTCGGACAGGCCGATCGAGAGGGTCCACAGCTTCGGGTTCTCGCCCAGGTAGAGCAGCGGCGCGAAGAAGTCGTTCCACGAATAGAGGAACTGGAACAGGGCGACCGCGGCGATCGCCGGCTTGGCGAGCGGCACGATCAGCCGCGTCATGATCTGCCACTCGCTCGCGCCGTCCACCCGAGCGGCGTCCGAGAGCTCGGACGGGATCGTGAGGAAGAACTGGCGGAGCAGGAAGATCGTGAACGCGTCCCCGAAGAACAACGGCACGATCAGCGGCTTCATCGTCCCGATCCATCCGAACCGCACGAACAGGATGTAGAGCGGGATCACGGTCACCTGGAACGGGAGCATCATCGTCGACAGGACGACCAGGAACGTCGCCTCCCGCCCCTTCCACCGCATCCGAGAGAGCGCGTACGCGACGGGGATGCACGAGACGACCACCCCGATCGTGGACAGCGAGGCGACCAGGAACGTGTTCCGCGTGTAGGTGAACAAGGGGATTGCGTGGAAGACCTCGGTGAAGTTCGACCAGCGGAAGGGGTTCGGCCACAGGTTCGCCCCGAGCACCTGCTGGTCGGTCATCAGCGCCGTCAGCAGGATGAAGACGACGGGCAGCAGGAAGATCATGGCCACCGCGATCATCACCGCGTGGTTCCCCACCGACAGGAGAAAGCGCCGTCGCCGCACCTGCGGTGGGATCGGGCGCGGAACCACGGAGGCCGCGGTTCGGGGTGGGGCCGGTGGGGCAAGCGTCGTCGCTATCGGAAACCCCCCTGGTAGTGCACCCAGCGCCGCGACGTCTTGATCAGGATCGCGGTGCAGGCCATCGTGATCAGGAATAGCACCCACGCCATCGCCGACGCGTAGCCCATTCGGAAGTTCGAGAACCCCTTCACGTACAGGTAGAGCGAGTAGAACAGCAGCGACCCCTGGGGTGACCCCACGTTGACGGCGGCCGAGCTCTGCGCCGAGCCCGCAACGGCGAAGCTCGCGACGTAGGCCTGCGTGAAGTACTGGAACCCGTAGATCACGCCGATCACGAGCGAGAAGAAGATGACGGGCGACATCATCGGCAGGGTCACGTAGCGGAACTTCTGCCACGGTCTCGCGCCCTCGATGTCGGCGGCCTCGTACAGGTGCGCCGGGACATCGAGCAGACCCGCGAGGAAGATGATCATCGTCTGCCCGACGCCCCACAGGCCGAGGAACACGAGCCCCCACTTCGACGTCGACGGGTCGAAGAACCACAGCGGCGGGTGGTCGACGCCGAGCCCCTTCAGGATCTGATTCACGGGCCCGACCGACGGGTTCAGGATGAACACGAACGCGAGCGCCGCCGCCACCGGCGGGGCGAGCGTCGGCAGGAAGTAGACCGTCCGGTAGACGCGGTGCCCTCGACGCGGCCGCGTGAGCAGCATCGCGGTCAGCATCGCGAACGAGATCTCGAGCGGGAGGCCAACCGCGATGATCCACAGGGTGTTGCGCATCGCCTGCCAGAACTGCGGGTCCTTCGTGAACATGAACGTGTAGTTCTCCAGGCCGACGAACCTCGGCGCGGAGAGCAGGTCGTAGTTCGTGAAGCTGTAGTACAGGCTGGCGAACATCGGATACACGATGAACGCGAGGAACCCGATGATCCACGGCGACAGGAACAACGCGACGACGCCGTAGCGGCGCGCGGCACGACGCCGTGCCGGGCGCCGCGGAACGATCACCCGCCCCGTGGCGCCCGTCGTGACCGAAGCCACCGGCACCCGCTCAGGAGCCGCCGGCCGCGAGCTCGTTGTCGATCTGTTCCGCGGTCGCCTGCAGGCCGGCCTGCAGGTCGGCGACGTCCCCCGACTGCCAGTCCTCGCCGAAGTTCGAGACGAGATCCTGGTCCGCGGTCCCGATCTCGCTCGTCTGCTTGTAGTGGGACCCATCGTGCGCGAACACGTCGAGGAACGTCTGGAACTGCGGCGTGACGTCGAGGTCGGGCGACTCGAGTGACGGGAACGTGGTGGGCACGTTGCGGATCACGTTGGCCATCTCGACCAGCGCGTCCGTGTTCGTGGCCAGGTACTGCACCAGGAGCCACGCCTCCGCGGGATGCGCGGAGCCGCGCGGGATGCCGACGATCGTCCCGCCAACCCTTCCGATGCCGTACTGGTCCTCCTGCCCGTCCGGCGTCGGGTACGGGGCCGTGCCGTAGTTCAGATCGGGGGCATAGTCCTCGATCATGGCGACGCGCCACTCCCCGTCGAACATCATCGCCACCCGCCCGCGGTGGAAGTCGTTCGGCGCCGACCATTCGTCGCCGGCCCCGGCGAAGAACTCCTTGAGGTTGTCCGCACCGTAGAAGTCGACCAGGTCCTTCTGCCACTGGAACAGCGCCTGCCAGTCGGGGTCGGTGGCAACGGCGGACGCGGTGCCGTCCTCGTTGTAGTAGTCCGCCCCGAAGATGATCGACAGCTCCAACGGCGTGAACTCGTAGTAGCCGAACCACGGGGCGAACCCGGCCACCTTGATCGAGCCGTCCGGGTTGAACTCCGTGAGCTCCTTCGCCATCTCGGTGAGCTCCGACATCGTCTTCGGCGGCTCGGTGTACCCATGCTTCGCGAGCAGGTCCTTGTTGTAGTACAGCCCCATCGCGTCGGTCAGGAACGGCAGCGCGCACTGGCTCCCGCCGTAGCTCGTGTACCGCGTCACCGAGTCCGGGAAAATGCTCGTGTCGAGGTCGGACTGCTCGATGTACGGCGTGAGGTCCTGCCAAGCATCCGATGAGCAGAACTTACCCACGCTATCCAGCGACCAGGACATGACCGCGTCCGGGGGGTTCCCCGCGCGGATCGCCGCCAGGACCTTCTCGTCGTTCTCGCCGATGCCCGTGCGAACGTCGACCGTGATCCACGGGTACTCCTGTTCGAACATGTCGAACACGACCGACATCTTCTTGTACTCGGCGCCCGCGAACGGCACCCAGATCGAGACCGTGGCCGGCGCGTGCGACACATCCGGGCCCGTCTCGATCGGCGCGGGCGCACCCTGATCCTCGGTCCCCGCCGTGCACGCCGCGGCGGTCACGCCGAACACCGCGAGCACCACCATCCATCGCTTCGTCGCCTTCATCTCGCCCCCTCCATCCGCTCTTTCCTTCCTCTCATGTCACGCTCGGTTCGGCCACCCAACGCCTCGATCCTCATGCGACGACCGGGCCGTTCGTCCGCGTGAACAGGAGGTCCTGCGCGGCCTGCAACGCCATCCACACCGCGCCGAGCACGACCGCCTCCTCGCCCAGCGGCGAGACCTCGAGCCGGACCGCGAACGGCGTCACCGCTCGGAGCGCCTGCGTCACCGGCTCGAGCAACAGGTCGCCGTTGCGACCGATCCC
>CBRGMI010000214.1:0-3658 GCA_967797495.1 uncultured bacterium | reverse complement strand
CAACGACGACCAAGGCGAGAACGAGGACAACCACCAGGGCGACGTCAACGACGACGACCAGGGTGAGAACGAGGACAACGACGACCAAGGCGAGAACGAGAACAACGACGACCAGGGCGAGGACCAAGGCGACGACGACCAGGGCGACAACTCCGGGCCCGGCGGCGAGAACTCGGGTCCCGGCAGCGAGGACTCTGGTTCGGGCAGCGGAAGCTAACCTCCCGAGACAAGCTTCTCGACGGCGGCCGCACCTTCGGGTGCGGCCGCCGTTCGTTCATCCTCCGCGGCCCGTAGGCTGGGACCGTGAGCAGGATCCTCGTCGGAACCGCGAGCTGGACGGACCCGACCCTCGTGAGGGAAGGGCACTTCTACCCGCCCGAGGCAAAGAGCGCGGAGGCCCGGCTCCGCTTCTACGCCGAGCAGTTCCCGATCGTCGAGGTGGACTCGACCTACTACTTCCCACCCAGCGAGAAGAACGCCGTCTTGTGGATCGACCGGACGCCGAAGGACTTCACGTTCAACATCAAGGCGTACTCCCTGCTCACCAACCACCCGACCAAGCGCGAGTCGCTCTACAAGGACCTGCTCGAAGACCTCCCCGAGGAGCTCGCCGACAAGAGGAACCTGTACCGCGAGCACCTGCCCGAGACGGTCGTGGACGAGGTCTGGCAGCGGTTCCACGACGCGCTCATGCCGCTGCACTCGGCGGGCAAGCTCGGCGCGGTGCTGTTCCAGTTCCCGCAGTGGTTCGTGATCGGGCGCAGGAACAAGGACTACATCCTCGAATGCGCGGAGCGGCTGAAGGACTTCCGGCTCGCGATCGAGTTCCGCCACAAGACGTGGCTCGAGGACCGGAACGCCGATGAGACGCTCTCGTTCCTCGAGGAGCACGACCTGCCGCTCGTCTGCGTGGACATGCCGCAGGGGTTCGACTCGAGCGTCCCACCGATCGCCGCCGCGACCGCGAAGGATCTGGCGCTGGTCCGGTTCCACGGCCGCGACCCCGAGGTGTGGGGGAAGAAGAACGTGAGCGCCTCGGAGCGCTTCCGCTACGAGTACTCGGAGCAGGAGCTGAAGGAGTGGGTCCCGAAGATCCGAGACGTCTCGGACCAGGCGCGCGAGACCCACGTCCTCATGAACAACTGCTATCGGGACTTCGCGGTCAACAACGCGAGGCAGCTCGCGGATCTACTGGAAGAGTGAGGCTCGCCCGGACTAGGGTCCGGCCCGACCCCGCGGGCACGCCCGCGTGGAAGGGAGGGTAGGCCGGGCCGGACGCTACTCCCCCCGGACCCGATCGGCGGGCTCCGGAGTACCCCTTCGAGGGTAGCAGCGTCGGCAAGTTCGACAGGCGGCTCTCGCGGTCGATGCGGAGCCGGTCCGCTACTCGTCCGTTCGGGTCGCGATCGGATCAGGGTGACACCGACGGTGACACGCTCGAAAGCGTCGGCGTGGGGGTCGGCGTGGGCGTGAGCACCAGGTCCCCGAATTCCACCGAGACCGTGATCCTCTGAACCGTCAGGCTGCCCGACTCGGGGAGCTGCTCGATCACGTCGTAGGCGATCAGCTGGGGATCCGGCTCCCGCGAGAAGTACAGGACCTCGGCCGAGAACGGGATGTCCGCGAGGTCCCGAAAGATGCCGGCGCCCGAGCCGCCGGTGGTCCCGATGCGCAGATACAGCGTGCCGTTGGTCACCGTCGCCGTGGTCTCGTGGAAGTGTCCCGAGATCACGAGCGGCACCCGGCCGGCGACCGCTTCGGCCATCCGGTCGTCGTGGACGGCGACGACGTCGACCGGCTCGGGTGCGGCCTCGAGATCCGCCGCGATCACCGGCCCGGCCGAACGCGCGAGGGCCGCGAAGTCCTCGGCGTCGACGGGCGCTCCTCGGGCGGGGGTGAACGCGGGGTGACCGAGCCCGTACACGGTCAGCCCGTCGATCGTCTTCTCGCGGCCGTCGAGGACGATCGCGTTCGGCTCTCGCGCGATCGCCTCCTGGAGCGCGATCGAGTCGTGGCTCCCCCGGACGAACACGTACGGCACTCCGAAGCCCGGGATCTCGGTCGCGATCAGGTTCTCCACCGGCGTGCCGAACGAGGTGATGTCGCCCGTGTCGATCACGAAGTCGACGTCGAAGCCCCTCGCTACCTCCTGCGCGAAGTCCATCCCGAGCGGCGACGCGTGGATGTCCGACATGTGCAGCACGCGGATCGCGTCGTCGGCGGGCGGCGACGCCTGCAGGGACGTGTACGCGCGGACGGTCCCGTCGACGATCTGCTCGAGGCCCGCCCGCAGGTCCTCGATGCGACCGGTCGCCTCGCTCACCGGGCCGATCAGTTGCGGCGCGAGCGCGAGCGAGCCCGAGTACGTGGGTTCGGTGAACGCCGCGGGCTGGAAGGTGGTGAGCAGGAGCACCTCGCAGAAGGCCACCACGAGCATCGCGGCGACCCCGCCGGCGGCGACGCGGTGCCACTGGGTCCGGTAGACGAGCGCCGCGAGCGCGGTGCCGCCGATCGTGGCGGCCAGGAGCGTCCGCCATGCGATCGTCCGAACGCTCGCGCGGGCATCGCGCTCGACGTCGCTCACCAACCCATCCAGGCCCTCGTCGTTCACGACGTCCGTGAGCCGCTGGACGCCGACGTCCTGCAGCGTCGCCGAGACGTGCAGCGGCGAGAGGTGCGTGTCGGCGGTGAGCGCGCCGAACGGTGGCAGCCCCAGGACCGTCTCGCCACGCCCGACGCCCACGTCGAGCTTGACGCGGAACGGCCCGATCGGCACGGTCTCGCGCGCGAGCAGCGCGAGCCCCAGCCAGGCGCCGACCAGCCCGACCACGCAGGCCAGGAGCACCGGAGCGGCCGCTCGCAGGCGATGCCTTGATTCGCGTTCGCTGGGTTCGTCGCCCCCGTCGTCCACGTCCCCACTGTCGCAGACCCACGCCGAAGGCCGCTCGAACCGGTGGGCGGTACCCTCGGAGGATGTTCGGCCGCGGTTTCCGCATCGCGACGATCCGGGGCGTGCCGGTGAACGTCGACTCGTCCTGGATCTGGATCGCGGTGCTGCTCGTCGCCACGTTCTGGGCCCGGCTCGACCAGCAGTTCCCCGACATCGCGAGCGGCGAGGCGTTCGCGTACGCGCTGTTCGGGGCGCTCGTGTTCTTCGGATCGGTGTTCCTGCACGAGGCCGCCCACGCGATCGCCGCCCGGGCCAACGGGATCGAGGTCCATGGCATCACGCTCGTGTTCTTCGGGGGCTTCACGGCGGCCCGGGCGGACGCGAAGGGGCCCGGGCCCGCGTTCGCGATCGCCGCGCTGGGCCCCGGGACGAGCCTCGCCCTCTCGGGGGCGTTCTGGCTCCTGTCGCGCTTGACGGAGGACATCGCGGGCCCGCTGCCGGGTCTGTTCAGCTACGTGGCGACCGTCAACCTGTTCATGGCGGTCTTCAATGCGCTACCCGGCCTGCCGCTCGACGGCGGTCGCATGCTGCAGTCGCTGGTGTGGCGCCTGACGCGCGACCAGCAGCGGGCGACGCGCGTCGCGGCTCGCTCGGGTCTGCTGGTCGGCGGCATCGTGATCGCGCTCGCGATCTTCGCCCTCACGCAGGAACGACTGTTCGAGGCCGTCTGGGGCGGGATCATCGGGATGTTCATCTTCCGCGGCGCCC
>CBRGMI010000213.1:0-3691 GCA_967797495.1 uncultured bacterium | reverse complement strand
CGCAGGCGGCTCGGGTTGTGCAGGTAGACGTCGCCGAACGGCAGCGAGAGCGCGAACGAACGGAACCACCCCGCGCCCACCAGCAGCGTGATCGTCAACAGGTACGCGAGCGCCGCCACCGCGCCCAGGGCGACGACGAGGTACCGCCGCGCCGCGTCTCGGAGCGCGAACGGCACGAACAGCAGGACGGCGGCCCCCACGTACCCGCCGGGCGTCGAGGCGAGCGCGAGCGGCCAGCCTGCCCAGATGCCGGTCGCCGGGATCGGGACGTCCTCCGTCGTCGCGCGCGCGCGCGCGACCGTGCCTTCGATCGCGCCGTACCCGTCGGCGAGGCTCGACCGCGCGAGGACGGCGAAGTGCGGGACCACGATCGCGAGGTTCGCGAGCGGCAGGAAGGCCAGGAACGCCACCGACCACCCGACCGCGGCACCGGCGGGGAGGGCTCCCCGCCGCACCTCGTGGACCGCGCGCGCGACCACGTACGCGACGACCAGGCCCGTGGCCATCACCAGCCCGTGCGACAGGTGGGAGGTCGCGACCTGACCCCATGCGAACGCCGCGAGCGCGAGCCACCCGAGCCGCCGCCACCCCGCGCGGGCGAAGAACCCGGACGCGCCGACCAGGATGAACGGCGTCCACGCGAGCGTGCCGGCGAACGGAAGGCTGACCGCCAGGATCGACGCGGAGATCGCCATCGAGAGCGAGAGCCCGCCGCCGGTGGCCGCGATCCGGCCGAGCCCCTCCTTGCGCAGGAACCAGAACAGCCCGAGGCCGGCAAGGATCGGGTTCAGGACGATCAGCGCACGGAGCCCGCCGCCGCAGCCGAACACCCACGACGAGGCCATCATGGGCAACGAGAGCCACCCGCTCTGGGGGTCTGCCGCGAACCAGGTCCCGGACATCTCGAACGGGTTCCACAGCGGCACGTGGCCGTCGGCGATCGCCCGCCCGAGCATGCACGAGCGGGGGAGCCAGAAGGACAGGACGTCGGGATGCTGGTCCGACAGGTTCGGCAAGAACGCGATGCCCCGCAGCGCGATCAGGACCGACCCCACGACGAGGGTGGGACCGGCGGCGGCGTTCAGGAGGCGACGAGCCGTCGAGGTCGGGGGAGGCTCGTCGGCGCGCTTGGGGTCGCGCGGCGGGCGCGTCGCCGTCTCCATCGGCTCAGGCTATCGGGGCCGCTTCGTTCCTGTTGCCCAGGGGGTCTGTTAGACTCCGCGCCGGTTCGGCCCCCCGGATCAATCTAGGACCCCATGATCAGTCTTCAGCACGTCACGAAGGTGTATCGCAACGGGACGACGGCGCTCGAGGATGTCACCGTCGAGGTGGAGAAGGGTGAGTTCGTCTTCATCGTCGGCCAATCGGGCTCCGGCAAGAGCACGTTCATCCGACTCCTGCTGAAGGAGGAGGAGGCGTCCAAGGGCGACATCTACGTCGCCGGCAAGAACCTGGCCAAGCTGACCACCTGGAAGGTGCCGCACCTGCGCCGGAACATCGGGACGGTGTTCCAAGACTTCAAGCTCCTGCAGGACAAGACCGTGTTCGAGAACGTCGCGTTCGCGCTCGAGGTGATCGGCAAGCCCAAGCACGTGATCGACCAGCGCGTGCCAGAGATCCTGGAGCTCGTGGGGCTCGGCGACAAGCTCAACAACTTCCCCGACGAGCTCTCCGGCGGCGAGCAGCAGCGCGTGTCGATCGCCCGAGCCTGCGTGAACCGCCCGCTCGTGCTCCTGGCCGACGAGCCGACCGGGAACCTCGACCCCTCGACGTCGGTCGAGATCATGCGCCTGCTCGACAAGGTGAACCGCATCGGGACGACCGTCGTGATGGCGACGCACGACCAGGCGATCGTCGACGCGATGCGCCGACGGGTGATCGAGCTCGACAAGGGCAAGGTCGTCCGCGACCAGGCTCGCGGGGTGTACAGCTAGTGCCGCTCGTCGAGTACCTGTTCCGCGAGACCACCTCGGGTCTGCGCCGGAACGGGCTCGTCGCGTTCGCCGCGATCTCGACCACGTTCATCGCGCTGTTCCTGTTCGGGCTCTCGCTGCTGATCTCGCGGCAGGTGAGCCTGCTGATTGAGGCGACCACCGGCAACGTCGAGGTCGCGGTCTACCTGACCGACCCGGTGAGTCCGGCGACCGTGCAGTCGCTGACGAAGACGTTGACGGATCTCCCGATCGTGGCGAACGTCGACTACGAGGACAAGCAAGAGGCGTGCGAGCGGTTCAAGATCCTGTTCGCGAATCAGGAGGCGCTCGTCAACAACGTAGACTGCGATGCGCTGCCCGCCTCGCTGCGGGTCAAGATGGAGGACCCCGAACAGTTCGCGCAGGTCAGGGCGGTTCTGCAGGGCCAACCCGGGATCGAGGAGATCCGCGACCAACGAGAGTTCTTCGATCGGCTCTTCGCGGTCACGCGCATCTTCCGGGTCGGAGTGCTGCTCGTCGCGTTCGTGATGCTCGTGTCGGCGTCGATCCTGATCGCGAACACGGTCCGGATGGGGCTGTTCGCGCGCCGCAAGGAGATCGGGATCATGAAGCTCGTGGGCGCGACCAACTGGCGGATCCGGCTCCCGTTCCTCGTCGAGGGGCTGTTCGAGAGCCTGATCGGGGCGATCGCGGCGATCCTGTTCCTGTTCGCGATCAAGGTCGTGTTCATCGAGCCCTTGAACGAGTCCGTGCAGTTCATCCCGTGGATCGTGAACAAGGACCTGATCGCGATCATCCCGATCCTGCTCGTCGCGGGGGCGATCGTCGCCCTGCTCGCCGGCCTCGTCGGGATGCGGCGCTTCCTCGACGTCTAGCCTTTCGGCATGAGTCCGAAGGGCGACCCGGAGGGTCAGAAGACCGTCGTCTCCAACCGTCGGGCCCGGCACGACTACGAGATCCTCGAACGCTACGAGACGGGCATCGTGCTCACCGGCGCCGAGGTGAAGTCGCTCCGCGGCGGACGCGGTTCGCTCGCCGAGGCGTTCGCGCGCGTCCGGGGCGACGAGGTGTGGCTCGAGGGGATGCACATCCCGCCCTACGAGCAGGCGATGGACAAGGCCCGGTGGGACCCGATCCGGGCGCGGAAGCTCCTGCTGCATCGCAGGGAGATCGAGCGCCTGATCGGCAAGACGGCCGAGAAGGGGCTCGCGCTGATACCGCTGCGGGTCTACTTCGCGCACGGGCTGGCCAAGGTGGAGCTCGGGCTCGCGCGGGGCAAGCGGCAGTTCGAGAAGCGCCAGGCGATCGCCGAGCGGGAGCACCGGCGCGAGATCGAGCGCGAGGTGGGGCGGCGGCGCTAGCCGCGCCGCGCGCGCCCGTATACTCGGTGGCACAACCGAATATGGGGGTGCACTGGCTTCGACCTGAGCGAGAACCATTCAGGGGAAGCGGGCCGAGGTCCCCGGATGCCTCGTTAAAAGCCGGGACCAACACAAGCGCCGATAACGATTACGCGCTCGCTGCCTAGGTAGCTAGGTAGCCGTCCCCTCCCGGTCGCCTGCGACGGGAGGATGGGCGTCGTGAGCAGGCTCACGGCAGCGGCTCCGCCCGGGGGCCGCCGCCGGACATCGAACCCGGGCTGGCCGAGAGGTCCTCCGCCGGTGGGAGCCTCGAGGCGAGATCTTCCCACCGGCTGCGCCCGGAGAAGCCCTGAACGGTCGCCCGGGGACGGGGGTTCGATTCCCCCCACCTCCACT
>CBRGMI010000212.1:0-3699 GCA_967797495.1 uncultured bacterium | reverse complement strand
GCCCTGTGAGGCGGCCGGACACGAGCCTAGGTGGCGGCCCTATCGAATCCCCCCCGGCCCGTGCCCGGCATCGCCCGAACCGGATGAACACGGAGACCGCGCGGGCGCGTGGCCCGGCTCCATTTCATGCCTTCGGCATGATGGCCCGGCCCGCACACGACGGTTCCATATGGAGGTCGGCCCCGCTGGGGGTCGGCCCGCGCGCGTGGAGGCATCCGTGAGCGAACCCATCGAGGCGTTCTTCGAACGACTCTCCGCCGGTGGCCCCGGGACGCTCCCGCCGCGCACGAGCGGATCCCTCCGAATCGACCTGGGGTCCGGGGCGACCACCGAACGCTGGTTCCTCACGATCGGGAAGAACGCCGTCTCGGTCTCCCATCGCAACGCGAAGGCCGATGCGGTGATCAGGACTTCCAAGGACCTGTTCGAGGGCATGGTCACCGGCAGGGTGAACGCGATGGCCGGCGCGCTGCGTGGCGTCGTGTCGCTCGAGGGCGATCCCACCCTGCTGGTGTTGTTCCAGCGCGCCCTGCCGGGGCCTCCGGCACCCGCGAAGCGAGGGACGACCGCGAAGGCGAGGCGATCGTGAGCGACGGGGTCGTCAAGATCCTCGACGGGAACACCTTCGTCGTGAGCGACGCCCGGGGTGACATCGAGGCATCGCTCACGGATCCGACGGGCCTGTTCTCCTTCGATACTCGCTTCCTGTCGACCTGGGTGCTCACCTTGAACGGCGAGCGCCTCAATGCCCTGTCCGTCGACGACCTTCAGTACTTCGAGGCCCGGTTCTTCCTGGTACCCGGGACCGGCACCGTGTACGTCGACGCGAAGCTGTCCGTGATCCGCCAGCGGGCCGTCGGCGACGGGTTCCACGAGGAGCTCACGATCCTGAACCACGCCGAGGAGCCGATCGAGCTCACCGTACGGGTCGACGCGGACTCGGACTTCGCGGACCTGTTCGAGGTCAAGGACGCGCTGAAGAAGAAGGGGACGTACACCAACCGGATCGACAAGGACGGCCTGCACCTCGTGTACGAGCGCGAGACGTTCGCTCGGGTGACGTCGATCTCGGCCTCGGCGCCGGCCGCGATCGACGAGAAGGGCCTCACGTTCGTCGTCACGATCGAACCTCACGGCTCGTGGACGACCGACCTGGACGTCGTGACCGCCGCCGGCGCCGGCGGGCGCCTCACTCGTCCGAAGTACCGGCGCGGGGAACGCCGGGCTCAGCCGAACATGGGCCGTAGCCTGGAGAAGTGGCTCGAGGAGGCGCCTCGCCTGGAAAGCGAGGACGACCGCCTGAGGGCGACCTATCGGCGCAGCCTGGTGGACCTGGCCGCGCTCCGCTTCTCGCCGTTGGTCGCGGGAGGACGGAGCCTACCCGCCGCGGGGCTCCCCTGGTTCATGACGATGTTCGGCCGGGACAGCATCCTGACCAGCCTCCAGGCCCTGCCGTTCACGCCCGAGCTGGCGGCGACGACCCTCCAGGCGCTCGGGGACTGGCAGGGCAGCCGGGTCGACGACTTCCGCGATGAGGATCCGGGTCGCATCCTCCACGAGATGCGGTACGGCGAGATGACGGCCTTCGAGGAGCGCCCGCACTCTCCCTATTACGGTTGCGCCGACGCAACGCCCCTGTACGTGGTGCTGCTGGACGAGTACGAGCGGTGGACGGGCGATCGCTCGCTGGTCCGGCAGCGCGAACACGAGGCAAGGGCCGCGCTCGCCTGGATCGACGACTACGCCGATCTCCTCGGCACTGGCTACGTCTGGTACCGGCGCCGCAACGAAGAGACCGGGCTCGAGAACCAGTGTTGGAAGGACTCGTGGGACTCGATCTCCTACCGGGACGGTCGGATACCGGGCTTCCCCCGGGCGACGTGCGAGCTCCAGGGCTACGCCTACGACGCGAAGATGCGAGGCGCCCGCCTCGCCCGTTCGATCTGGAACGACCCGGCGTTCGCCGACCGCCTCGAGCAGGAGGCGGCCGATCTCAAGCGGCGGTTCAACCGGGACTTCTGGGTCGCGGACGGGGGGTACTTCGCGCTCGCGCTCGACCCCGAGGGGCACCAGGTCGACTCCCTGGCGTCGAACAACGGCCACCTGCTGTGGAGCGGCATCGTCGATAAGTCCAAGGCCAAGGCCGTCGCCCGGAACCTCCTCGGCCCGAGGCTGTTCTCCGGCTGGGGCGTGAGGACGCTCGCGGAGGGTGAGGGCCGGTACAACCCGATCGGCTACCACGTGGGGACGGTGTGGCCCTTCGACAACTCCTTCATCGCCTGGGGCCTGCGCAGGTACGGGTTCAAGGACGAGGCCGCGACGATCGCGGAGGGCATCCTCGACGCGGCAGGGTTCTTCGATGGGCGCCTGCCCGAGGCGTTCGGCGGTTACGAACGCTCGTTCACGAAGTACCCGGTCCAGTACCCGACGGCGTGCAGCCCCCAGGCCTGGTCGACGGGCGCGCCGCTCCTGCTCCTTCGGACGATGCTGGGGCTCGAACCGATCGGCGACCACCTGGTCGTCGACCCCGCGCTCCCGACGAGCATCGGGCGACTGGAGCTCCTCGACATCCCGGGCCGATGGGGCCGGATGGATGCGTTCGGACGGGGGCGCGTCGACGTCGGGAGCCGCCCGTCGCGTGGGCGCCGGAAGACGAGATCGCGATCGAAGACCCGCAGCGGCTGACCGAGGAGGAAACGACATGGCAGGAAGCACTCGAGTGACGGAGGCAAGACCAGCGGACGTGCTTGTCATCTTCGGCATCACGGGCGACCTGGCCAAGGTGATGACGTTCCGCTCCCTCTACCGGTTGGAGCGTCGCGGTCTGCTCGACTGCCCGATCGTGGGCGTCGCAGTCGATGACTGGTCCGTCGACCAGCTGAAGGAGCGAGCCCGGACCTCGATCACCGGGGCGGGCGAGCCCCTGGACGAGGCGATCTTCGATCGCCTCGCCGCTCGGGTCTCCTACGTCGCCGGCGATTTCTCCGACGCGGAGACGTACAAGCACGTCGCCGACACGATCTCCGAGGCCCGGACGCCGGTCTTCTACCTGGAGATCCCGCCGTTCCTCTTCGGCACGGTGATCAAGGGGCTCCACGAGGCGGGACTGACCGACGCCGCCCGGGTGGTGGTCGAGAAGCCGTTCGGCCACGATCGCGAGTCCGCGACCGCGCTCGCCGAGGAGATCCACCAATACATCGACGAGTCGCAGCTGTTCCGGATCGACCACTACCTCGGGAAGATGGGCCTGGTCGAGATCCTGCACCTACGGTTCGCCAACGCGATGCTCGAGCCGGTCTGGAGCCGCAACTTCCTGTCGAGCGTCCAGATCACGATGGCCGAGTCGTTCGGCGTCGAGGACCGCGGCCACTTCTACGACCCCGTCGGCGCGCTGCGCGACGTCGTGGTGAACCACCTGATGCAGGTGGTCGCGGCGTCGGCGATGGAGGCGCCGTCGCGGGGAGACCCGTCGACGATCAAGGACGCCCAGGTCGCCCTCTTCCGAGCCGTGGCGGAGGCCGACCCCGGGCACTACGTGCGTGGACAGTACGAGGGATATCGGTCGATCGACGGTGTGGCGAAGGACTCGACGACCGAGACGTTCGCGGCGCTCCGTCTCGACATCGAGAGCTGGCGCTGGGCCGGCGTTCCGTTCTTCATCCGAACCGGCAAGCGCCTTCCGATCACCCAGACCGAGCT
>CBRGMI010000211.1:0-3700 GCA_967797495.1 uncultured bacterium | reverse complement strand
TCCTCGGTGCGCCGGCGCATCTCGGCGAGCTGCTCGCGCATCTCGATGAACAGCTTCACGCCCGTCAGGCTCACGCCATCGCGCTGCGTGAGCTCCTGGATCATCTGGATGCGCGCGATGTCTCGTTCGGAATAGCGACGCGTGTTGCCCGATGTGCGCTTGGGCGCGAGGAGGCCCCGGCGTTCGTACATCCGCAGCGTCTGCGGATGCGCGCCCGAGAGCTCGGCCGCCACGCTGATGATGTAGACGGCTCGCTCCTCCGCACCATCGGTCCGCCGTTCCGACCCGCGACCGGGTGTCTCGCTCACGACGATGGCCTCCTCATGCCTCCACGCCCAGACGCCGGCGCGGCGACTCCTTCTCGGTCTGTTGCAGCTGCTTCAGCAGGTCCTTCTCGGGTTTGGACAGCTTGCGAGGGACCTCGATGCGGGTGGTGACGAGCAGGTCCCCGTGGCCCCCTCGCTTGGGGGCGCCCTTGCCCTTCAGGCGGAAGGTCTTGCCGTTGGGGGTTCCCGCGGGCACCTTCATGGTCACCGGGCCGTTCAGCGTCGGGACGCGAACGTCGGCGCCCAGCGCCGCCTCCGCGTAGGTGACGGGCAGCTCGAGCGTCAGGTCGTGCCCCGAACGCCCGAAGAACGCGTGGGGCTGCACGCGGACCTGCACGTACAGGTCCCCGGGCTGCGCGCCGGCGGGACCGGGCTCGCCTCGGCCGGTGAGCCTGATCCGGGCGCCGTCCCGGACGCCGGCGGGGACCTTGACCTGGAAGCTGCGCGTCCGCCGGCGGCTCCCGGTCCCGCCGCACGTCGGGCACGGCGTCTGCACGACGCGCCCCGAGCCGTGACAGACGGGACAGGGCTGGCTCATCTGGAACAACCCCTGGTTGACCGCGACGGCGCCCGACCCGCCGCATCGCGGACAGATCGTCGGGCTCGTGCCCGGCGCGGCGCCGCTTCCATGACAGGTCTCACACGGCGCCGGGCCGGAGATCCGGACCGGCCTCGTGGTTCCGGTCATCGCGTCATCGAACGAGACCGTCACGGTCGTCTCCAGATCCGCCCCGCGAGCGGGAGGGGCACCGCCGCCGCGACGGCCACCCCCGAACAGCCCGCCGAACAGGTCTCCGAGATCGCCGAGGTCCTCGAACCGGACCCCGCCGGGGAACCCGCCCTCGAACCCGCCGCCACCGCCGGGGAACCCGCCCGACCCGAACCCGGACGAGGCCATGTCCCGAACCTGGTCGTACTGGGTGCGCTTATCCTCGTCGCCCACCACGTCGTACGCGGCCGAGATCTCCTTGAACCGGTCCTCGGCCTGCGTGTCCCCCGGGTTGGCGTCGGGGTGGTGCTGCTGCGCGAGCTTGCGGTAGGCCTTCTTGATCTCGGCCGCGCTCGCGTTCTTCGCGACGCCGAGCACCTTGTAGTAGTCCTTCTCGAACCACTCCCGTCGGACGTCGCCGTTCACGGCCATCTCCGACCTAGGTCCGCTCGACGCGTACGCTCGCCGGACGGATCACCGTGCCGCGCAGCTTGTACCCCTGCCGGAAGATCTCCGCGACGTGCGGATCGCCCTCGCCGTCGCCGGTCTGCATCAGGGCCTCGTGCTCGTTGGGGTCGAATGCCTTGCCCTCGGCCTCGATCGGCTCGAGGCCCTCGGCACGCAGCGTCTCGGCGAGCTTGGCGTAGACGAGCTCGACGCCCTTTCGGAACGCCTCGAAGTCCGGCTGCCGCTGGGCCGCGATCAACGCGAGGTCGAACTCGTCGAGGACCTCGAGCAACCCTTGCACGAAGCGCTGGAGCTCCGCGTCGACCAGCCGCTCCTGCGACCTGGTCATGCGCTTGCGGTAGTTCTCGAACTCCGCCTGCAGTCGCTGGAGGTGATCGCGGTACTCGGCGGCCTCGGCCCGGGCCTGCGTCAGCTCGTCCGATCCCGCCGACCGCGGGGGACGGGAGGCCTTCCCCGCGGACGCGCCGGGCGAACCCGCACCGCTCGGCTCCTCGGCCGGCGCAGGCGAGGCCTCGGCGGAGCCGCCGTCGCGGTATCGCCGCTTGTCCACCACGCGGATCTTCGGTCGCGGCTCGTCGCGCTCGTCGTGCTCGTCGCGCTCGGTCACGCGCCCGCCTCGGTCCGATCGTCCTTCGCTCGGCCGGCCTTGATCTGGATCTTCTTCGGCCTGGCCTTCTCGATCTTGGGCACGTCGACCGTGAGCACGCGATCCCTCATCGCTCTCCTCCCTCGTCCACGATCTCGCCTTCCACCACGTCGTTCTCGCCCTCGGGCTCGGCGCCCGGCGCCCCTCCGGCCGCGGCGGCCGCCGTCTGCTGTCCCTCCGGCGTCTGCTGGTACATCGCCTGACCGATCCGCTGGAACGTCTGCGTCACGGCCTCGGTACCGGCTTTGATCTTCTCGACGTCCTCGCCCTTGAGGGACTCCTTCAGCTCCTCATTGAGCTTCTTGAGCTCCTCCCGGTCGGGCTCGGGCACCTTGTCGCCCCATTCCTCGACCGAACGGTCGACCTGGTACGTGAGCTGATCGGCCTGGTTACGCGCCTCGGCGGCCTCTCGACGGGTGTGATCCTCGGCCGCGAACTTCTCCGCGTCCTGGACCATCCGGTCGATGTCCTCCTTGGACAGCGCGGTCCCCCCGGTGATCGTCATCGCCTGCTCCTTGCCGGTGGCCATGTCCTTGGCGGACACATTGACGATCCCGTTGGCGTCGATGTCGAAGGCGACCTCGATCTGCGGCACCCCGCGCGGCGCGGGCGGGAGCCCCGTGAGCATGAACTTGCCGAGCGAGCGCACCCCCGGCGAGTAGACGGTCTCCGCCTCGCCCTGCAGGACGTGGATCTCGACGTTGGTCTGGTTGTCGTCGGCCGTCGTGAAGATCTCCGACTTGCGGGTCGGGATCGTCGTGTTGCGCTCGATCAGGCGGGTGAAGATGCCACCCTTGGTCTCCACGCCGAGCGTCAGGGGCGTCACGTCCAGGAGCAGGATGTCCTTCACGTCGCCCTTGAGGACGCCGGCCTGGATCGCGGCGCCGACGGCGACGACCTCGTCCGGGTTCACGCCCTTGTGGGGCTCCTTACCACCGGTGAGCTCCTTGACGAGCTCCTGGATCATCGGCATCCGCGTCGACCCGCCGACCAGGATGATGTGGTCGATCGCCTCGACGTTCTTGCCCCAGTCCTTCACCGCGAGCTCGAAGGGCTCGCGCGTGCGCCGGACAAGATCCTCGGTCATGCGCTCGAACTCGCTGCGCGTGAGCTTCATCTCCAGGTGGAGCGGGCCGTCCGCGCCGGCGGAGACGAACGGCAGGTTGATCGTGGCCTCGCTCACCTGCGAGAGCTCGATCTTCGCCTTCTCGGCGGCCTCCTTGAGGCGCTGGAGCGCCATGCGGTCGGCCCCGAGGTCGATCCCGTAGTTGTTCTTGAACTCCTTGACCATCCAGTCGATCACGCGCTGGTCCCAGTCGTCGCCGCCCAGCTGGGTGTCGCCGTGGGTGGACTTGACCTCGAAGACGCCCTCGCCGATCTCGAGCAGCGAGACGTCGAACGTCCCGCCCCCCAGGTCGAACACGAGGATCGTCTGGTCGTGCTGCTTGTCCAGCCCGTAGGCAAGCGCCGCAGCGGTCGGCTCGTTGATGATGCGCAACACCTCGAGGCCCGCGATCTGCCCGGCCTCCTTGGTGGCCTGGCGCTGCGAGT
>CBRGMI010000210.1:0-3746 GCA_967797495.1 uncultured bacterium | reverse complement strand
CCCCACTGCATCGGCCCGAAGACCACGTTCGACGCGCTGAACTCGAGGAAGCCGAACTTCTTCAGCAGCTGGTCCATGTTGATCGTGCGCGTGACCGACTGGAACCCGTGGTCCGAGATGAACAGGACGAGGTCGTCGGGCCGTGTTCGCGAGACGAACGAGCCGATCGCGTCGTCGAGCTGCGCGTACACGTCCCGAACCTTCCAGCCGATCTGGGTCTTGTGGTTCTTCGCGTAGTCCGGGTGGTCGGGCGCGACGTAGTTCGAGAGCGCGTGCTGCGTCCGGTCGACCGAGACCCACACGGACGCCATCAGGTCCCAGTCCGAGTTGTCCATCAGCCACTCGGTCGCGCGGATCCGCTTGCCGGTGATCTCGAGCGCCTCGTCCAGGTACTGCTCGGGCCGGTTGCGGTAGGTGGTCCAGGACATGCCGTTGATCACCCACGGCACGCCGGCCTTCTCGAGCTGCTCGGCCAGGTCGGCCGGCTGCGTGTAGGTGCGTCCCTTCGGCAGCACGCCGCCTGCGGCGATCTTCCCGTTGATCGCCGGAGGCGGGAACAGCAGCGGCACGTCGGCGTACACCCCGACCTTGCCGGCCGCCGAGAGGTCCTCGACGAACGTCCGCTCCTTGATCGAGCGGTAGGTGACCGGGTACTGCTTGTGGGTCCCCGGCACGGTCTCGAGGATGTCGTAGACCCCGTGATCGGCCGGGTCGACCCCCGTCAGGAACGACGGCCAGGCCGCCCACGAGTGGGTCGGCACGGTCGAACGCAGGACGTCCTTCTGCCCCCGATCGATCAGGGCCTGGAGGTTCGGCAAGGCGCCCTGCTCGAGCAGGGGTTCGAGGATGCGCCAGTCGGCGCCATCCCATCCGATGAGCAGAACCCGTCGCATGTCACAACCCTTACGAAGACTGGATGAATCGTGAGTGTAACGTCCGGTTCGCGACAGCGACTTGGACCGACGATCCCGTTATCCGTTCCGGAGCCGCCGCCAAAATTCAACGAGTCGAGGGTCGCCTGCGCCGTCCTCTGCAGCCATAACCTCCTCAACGGGCGCGCGTTCGCCGAGCGATCGAACAACATCGTCCACTGGTCGCAGATGGATCGTGGTGGGCACTTCGCCGCCTCGGACGCGCCGGACCTGCTCGTCGGAGACCTCCGGACGTTCTTCCGCCGGTTCCGCTGACGAGCAGGACCGCGCCGCGCCGTGACAGGCGTCGGTTACTAGCCGATGTCTTCGAGCCACCACGCCATGTGCGCGTGGGGGCGGGTTCGACCGCCCACCGTGATCTCCGCGCTACGCGCTGAGCGGAAGCGGGAACGCCTCGCCGTCGAGCGGGGCGGTCGCCTCGATCCCGAGCAGATCGAGGATCGTCGGCAGGATGTCGACGTTGGTAACCGACTCAGAAGAGACCGTGGGCTGCAATCCCGGCCACGAGAAGATGATCGGGATCATCTGGACGTCCTGTTGGTGGCCGCCATGATCGCCCTCGACGCTGTACGTCGTGCGGTCCTTCAGCAGCGCGACCGCATCGGGACCGAACGGCGCCGCCATCGTGTTGACGAGCCGATGGGCGTTGTCCTTGAACCACTTCCTCTCGGTCTGAGACATCGCCTGGTTCGAGATCCAGTCCTCCGCATAGGTGTCTTCGCCGGGCTTGAGGAAGTAGGTGGCGATCGCGCTTGGCAGCAGACGCATCTCCTTGGCCGCGGCCTTGCGCTTCGCCAGGGCGTTGTCCTTCAGGTAGACGGCGACGTGGGTGTCCTGATACGAGAACGCGAGATTGCTGCCGATCCCTGCCGCCAGGTCCGCGATCGCCGGGCTTGCGGACAGGTAGCTCTCGTCCGCCCTGGTACCCGTCTCGGCGCCGTAGTACCAGTTGAAGTCGCCACGGTTCCCGGCGGAGGACGGCGGCGCGTCGATGCCGTAGAACGTATCGGCCTGCGTCATCCCGTGATCTGCGGTGATGACGACCAGCGTGTCGTCGAGCAGGCCCTCGGCCTCGAGCTCGTCCATCAGGCGCCCGACCTGCTCGTCGGCCGTCTCGAGCTCTCCCGGCAGGTGGATCATGTCGTCGACGGATCCCTCGGCATCCGTGACCGCATCGTCGGGACCCCACATGTGCGCAATCTTGTCGGGGCCGCCGAGGCCCACGAACAGGCCACGCCAATCGTCCGTATCCGCATCCGCGAAGTCCGCCTGCATGATCTCGATCGCGGCGTCCGTGGACCAGATGTCGCCGCCGAGGCGGGTGGTGTCGAAGCCGGGCACGAATCGGTTGCCGTCCAAGGGATACATCTGCGCCGGCGAGGTCGACGCGGTGCCGTAGCTGTTCGTCGAGTCAACGTTGTAGCGGCTGCACGCGGCCGCCATGCCGGCAGGCACGTTCACCCCGCGCGGGAAGCGCCAGCGCTGCGTGACACCGTCGCAGGTGATGGCGAGGTTGAGCGCCGCCATCCCGATTACGATGTCGTTCGAGCCGGCCAGGGCCGGATGCCCCACGCCACAGGCCGAGCGGTCCTTCGTCGCCACCGACACGAAACGCGCGTCGCCGTCGGTCTCGAGCGCCCCCAGGTAGTCCTGGAGCTTGGGGTACCCGCCCGCCTGCGTCAGCAGCCTGAAGTCATCGCACGCGGCGCTCGACATTACGTAGAGCGAGCCCGCCCCGCCGCCGAGCACGTTGTCGACATCGCGGAAGATCTCGTCGGACCAGCCCTGATGCTTCGGGAGCTGCCCGCTCGCGATCACGTTGTGACTGATCACGGTGATCGAGGCCATGTAGCCGACCTGCGAGCGCGTGAAGCTGACGCCATCGTCGCGGATGGCGGTGAGGTTCGGCAGGTCGAACCGGTTGATGTAGTCCGGCCGCATGCCGTCCAGGACGAGCAACAGCACACGAGAAGGCCGGTCCGGCGTCTCTTCGTCGACGACCGCCTGGGACGTGATCGGCGCGAAGACGAGCGCTCCCGTCAGGCACGCGGCCGCAGCCGCAAGCACCGCACGAAGCCTCATGACTCTCCCCCTCCTCGATCGGCCGTGTTGGTTCGACTGTCTAGCACCAAACGACCTGGCGCGAACGGCCCTGATCGCCTGGTCGGGAACCGCCACAAGCAACGACGTCGCGCGGATCGTGGGGTCCAGCTCGGTGATGTCATGGCTGTAGGCGAACAGGCCTACGAACCTCCGTCTCCAACGCAACGGCGTCCCGTCGTCCCACATGGATCGGCGCGATCCGCACAATGGCGGCGTGGAAAACGAGCCGAGTGCCGTTTCGATCTTCAAGGACGGGGGAGGAACCGCTCGAAGGCAGCATGCGCGTAGCGCTGCTGAACGCTTCACGGAGGTGACCATCTGCCGGTCATCACGCATCCACCCCCTGGGGGACGTTCGCGGAGGTGGGCGGAGCGGCCGTCCATCGCGAAGACGAGGGAGGCAGCGATGGCGAATCCCGAGATCCGACGCGGCCGAGATCCGGAACCGGGAACGCGAGGGAACGCGGTCGGTCGTCGAACCTTCCTGAAGGGAGCGGGCACCCTCGGGGCTGCCGCGTTCGCACGGCCGTTCGTGCCGACCGACTGGTCGTTCGTGCGGGCCGCTGTCGCGGGCATCCCCACGACCCCGATCGAGCACGTCGTCATCTCGTGCCAGGAGAACCGCTCGTTCGATCACTACTTCGGGTTCGCGCCTTGGATCGGCTCGTTCGGCGTCCCGGCCGGGTACTCGCAACCGGACGGCATGGGCGGG
>CBRGMI010000209.1:0-3748 GCA_967797495.1 uncultured bacterium | reverse complement strand
ACGAGCTCCTTCAGGTTCATGATGATGTCGGTGACGTCCTCGGTGACCTTGGGGATCGTCGAGAACTCGTGCAGCACGCCCTCGATCCGGACCGAGCTGATCGCGGCGCCCGGGATCGAGGACAGCAGGGTGCGACGGAGCGAGTTCCCCACGGTGTAGCCGAACCCGGGCTCGAGCGGCTCGATGACGAACTTCGAGCGGGTCGGCGAGAGGGACTCCTCCTGGATCTGCGGTCTCGCGACGATGAACACTTCTGCTCCTCCTCCGACGGGGGATCATCCATTCCTCCCCGCCGCGTATGACGCCCGCTTCGACGTGCGGGCCTGCCGAGCGCGCTAGACGCGCCGGCGCTTCTTGGGCCGGACCCCGTTGTGGGGCACCGGCGTGACGTCCTGGATCCCCGCGACCTCCAGGCCCGTAGCCGCGAGCGAGCGGATCGCGGTCTCGCGACCCGAACCGGGGCCCTTCACGAACACGTCGACCTTCTGCAGCCCGTGCTCCTGCGCCTTGCGGGCGGCGGACTCCGCCGCGAGCTGGGCGGCGAACGGGGTGGACTTGCGGGAGCCCTTGAACCCGACGTTGCCGGCCGAAGCCCACGAGATCGTGTTGCCCTGAAGGTCGGTGATCGTGACGATCGTGTTGTTGAACGTCGACTTGATGTGCGCCTGCCCGTGGACGACGTTCTTCTTCTCGCGACGCTTGGTCTTCTTGGCTTTCGGCTTCGCCATCGGGTCTCCCTTTTCTCGGGGGCTAACGCTCGCGCGGCCGCGCTCGCTCTTGAGCCCCCGAACCCCTCTACTTCTTCGTGGCCTTCTTCTTGCCGGCCACGGTCTTGCGGGGGCCCTTGCGGGTCCGCGCGTTGGTGTGCGTGCGCTGGCCGCGCACGGGGAGGCTCCTGCGGTGCCGAACCCCCTGGTACGAACCGATCTCGATCTTGCGCTTGATGTCCTGGGCGACCTCGCGGCGCAGGTCACCCTCCACCTTGTAGGTCCGGTCGATGAACTCGCGGATCTTGCTGACCTCGTCCTCGGAGAGGTCGCGCACCTTCGTGCCGCCCTCGACCCCCGAGCCCTGGACGATCTGGTACGCCCGAGTGGATCCGATGCCGTAGATATAGCGGAGCGCGATGTCCACGCGCTTGTCGCGCGGGAGGTCGACGCCGGCGATCCGAGCCACGCTAACCCTCCTCTATCCTTGCCGCTGCTTGTGCCGGGGGTTCGAGCAGATCACGCGGATCACGCCGCGCCGGCGGATGACCTTGCAGCGATCGCAGATCTTCTTCACCGACGGATGGACCTTCATCGACGCTCGCCCCTCATTTGTACCGGTACACGATCCTGCCGCGCGTCAGGTCGTACGGCGACAGCTCCACCAAGACCCGGTCCCCCGGCAGGATGCGGATGTAGTGCATCCGCATCTTCCCCGAGATGTGGGCCAACACGTTGTGTCCGTTCTCGAGCTCCACCCGGAACATGGCGTTGGGGAGCGGCTCGGTCACCGTCCCTTCGACCTCGATCGCGTCCTTCTTCGGCAAGCTCCGGGTGATCCTCGTTTCCGGGCACGTCCGACTCGCCCACGGACGAGACGGAACCGCCTCCGGATGGAAGCGGGCAGCCAGTATACGGGGGTGGCTTGAGCACCGTCCACCCCGGCCGACGCCCGGCGCGTGCCTAGGATCGTGCCTCGGAGCTCGTGCCTGGGCTTCACCCCTCCGGGGACTCGAACAAGGTCAGCTGGAGCCCCTCGGCCAACCGGAACCGCTGGTTGTGGTCCCCCCAGGGCGTCAGGACCGGTTCGGACTGAGGTGGGGCACCGGCGGCGGCAACTCCCCGGCCGCCGCCCCAAGATCGTCGACGCGGACGGCGATCCTCACTCGCTCGCCTCCCGAGCCTCGGTCACCGAGCGGTGAGCACCTCGTGCCCGTCCTCGGTCACGGCGATCGTGTGCTCGAAATGGGCGGACAGGGATCCGTCCTCGGTCACCACGGTCCAGCCGTCGGGGAGCAGGCTGGTCTCCCAGCCGCCCGCGTTGACCATCGGCTCGACCGCCACGACCAGTCCAGGCTTCAGCACCGGCCCGCGGCCGGGCCTGCCGTAGTTCGGGATCTGGGGATCCTCGTGCATGTTGCGTCCGATCCCGTGGCCGACGTACTCGCGGACCACCTCGAACCCTGCGCCCCGCGCCACCTGTTCGACGGCCGCGCCGATGTCCGAGAGGCGGCCGCCCGGGTGGATCTGCGAGATCCCGGCCTCGAGCGCCTCCTCGGTCACCCGGACGAGCTTGTCGGCCTCGGCCGAGGCCGGCTCGCCCACGATGACGGTCACCGCCGAGTCGCCCTGGAACCCCTCCCAGATCGCGCCGAAATCGAGCTTCAGCAGGTCGCCCTCGGCGACCGTGCGCTCCGTGGAGGGGATCCCGTGGACGATCTCTTGGTTGATCGACGTGCAGATCGACGCGGGGAACGGGACACGCCCGGGTCCCGCACCGTACCCCTTGAACGACGGCGTCGCCCCCTGTTCGCGGATGTACGTCTCGGCGACATCGTCGAGCTCGGCGGTCGTGATGTTCGGTCGCACGGCCGCGAGCACGCGGTCGATCGTCCCCGCGACGATGCGGCCGGCGACCCGCATCTTGTCGACCTCCTCCGGCGACTTGTAGATGATCATGCCGTCACTCGTAGGTGTCGAGCAGGTCGGCGATCGCCTCGATCGTGCGGTCCGCGACGACCTCTTCCGGCGCCTCGGCGTCGATGTCCCGCAGCAGCCCTCGCTCCCAGAAGTACAGGACGAGCGGTTTGGTCTCGCGCTGGTAGACCTCGAGCCGGCGCTGGACCGTCGCCTCGTCGTCGTCGGCTCGGTTCACCAGCTCGTGGCCGCACACGTCGCAGATCCCCGCGACCCGCGGCGGCTTGAACTCCGTGTTGTAGGTCCGCTTGCAGTTCGGGCAGACCTGACGGGCCATCAGGCGTTTGACCGCGACCGCGTCCGTGATCTTGAAGTTCAGCACGGCCGAGACCGGGTGCCCCCGCTCCGCGAGCGCGCGCTCGAGCGACTGCGCCTGAGGGACCGTCCGCGGGTACCCGTCGAGGATGAAGCCCTCGCGCACGTCCGGCTGGTCGAGCCGCTCGAGCACCATCCTGGTGGTCAAGTCGTCGGGGACGTACTCGCCACGATCGTAGAACTCCTTGGCCTGCAACCCGAGCGGCGTCGCGCGCGAGATGTGGTCCCGGAAGATGTCGCCGGTCGCGATGATCGAGAGCCCGTAGCGCTCGGACAGCCTCCTGGCCTGCGTGCCCTTGCCTGCGCCCGGAGGTCCGAGGAGGATGATCCGCACGCCGGCCTACTTCAGGAAGCCCTCGTAGTGCCGCATCAACAGTTGCGACTCGAGCTGCTTCATCGTTTCCAGGGCGACGCCGATCGTGATCAGCAACGAGGTCCCCCCGAACGGGAACTGCTGGATCGTCCAGAACGCGAGCACGATCGTCGGCAGCAGCGCGACCGTGGCCAGGAAGATCGATCCGGGGAGCGTGATCCGGGTCATGACGAAGCTCAGGTACTCGGCCGTGGGCGGACCCGGTCGGATCCCGGGGACGAACCCGCCGTACTTCCGGAGGTTGTCCGCCGTGTCGACGGGGTTGAACGCGATCGCCGTGTAGAAGTAGGCGAAGAAGATCACGAGGAGCCCGTAGAAGATCATGTAGACGAAGCTCCGCTGGTTCGTGACGTAGTTGTTCACGAAGTTCGTGAAC
>CBRGMI010000208.1:0-3764 GCA_967797495.1 uncultured bacterium | reverse complement strand
GGCCGGAGCCAGCGCGTTGCGGCGCGGGCGGCTCGCTCGAGCACCACGGTCCCGCGCGGCCCGCCGTCGAGCGCGCGACGCGGCTCGTGCGCGAGGACGTCGCGCGGCAGGAGATGGAGCTCCTCGGTCGGCACGTAGGGGACGACGGCGGTCACGACGTCGACGCGCCCGCGCAGCGAGGTCGGCAACGGCTCGTCGAGATCGCCGAGGAGCGCCTCCACGCCGTTCCGGCGGGCACACGCGACGGCGGCGGGATCGACGTCGGCGGCGATCACGGTCGCCCGCGGGCGTGCCCTGCCGAGGACGACGGCGACCGCCCCGCTGCCGGCGCACAGGTCGACCGCGATCCCGTCGGCCCGCAGCAGCGCAACCGCCCGGCGGGCCAGCGCCTCGGTCTGCGGGCGGGGCACGAACACGCCCGGGTCGACGCGGACGCGAGCGGCGCAGAAGCGCACCCAACCGATGATCCACGCGAGCGGCTCTCCGGCCAGCCGGCGAGCGAGCAGCTCCTCGAGAGGTCCGGCCCCCGCGCTCGAGGCTTCGAGCAGCGCGTCGGCCTCAGCGGCGGGGTCGACGGAGCCACCCGCCGCGAGCGCGTGGAGAACGCGGGACCGCTCGTGGCTCAGGGGGTCGCCCACGGCCGGGTCAGAGTCGTCTGCTCACTTCCCAGTCGTGCCCGAACGGATCCGTCAGGCGTCCCGTGCGCCACCCATGTTCGTCGTGGACCGGTGCCACGACGGCGGCTCCGGCGCCCACCGCCCGCTCGTACAGGGCATCCGGGTCCTCGACCGACAGGATCATCCTGACCGACCCCACACCTGGTGCGACCGGGCTCGCGTCGGCGTCGCCCTGGATCCAGAACGCCGCCCCGTCGATCGAGAGTTGCGCGACGACCGGTCGCCCGTCGTCGTCGTCGAGTCGATATGCCTCGACCGCGCCGAACGCGTTCCGGTAGAAGTCCAACGCCTCCCCGGCATCGGGAACGGACAGCCAGGGTTCGATGGCGGTGGTCGATGCGTTCGACCCGGCGGTGCTCATGGGCGTCCCCCCTCCAACGGTCGGCGTGATCGGGTCATTCTCGCTCAGCCGACCGCTTCATCGACGACTCGGCACCGGCTTCCGATGAGGATGCCGAGCTACCAGACGTCCCCGGGCCGCCAGTCGCAGCTGATCGGCGCCGAGAGGTCGAGCTCCGGAGACGTCGGGGTCAGACGGACGAAGACGTTCCCGTCTTCCTCGGGCGTTCGAACGAGCCCGGCCGCCGTCCGGACGGAGGTCGGACCCTCCCACGCCACCCATCCGAGCCGCTCGTAGAACCCGACGACGCCCGTCGCCAGGGCTCCCAGCCGATAGGTCCGATCGATGAGCTCGCCGACCTCACCGATCACGAGGGACCCGAGACCCTCCCGCTGACGGCTCGGGCGCGTCGCGGCCGCCTCGACGTATCCGGCCCGCAGGCGGTGGCCGGCGGAGTGGAGCTCCCGTTGGACGACGGAGGCGTGCGCCACCACGCGCCCGTCCGCCTCGGCGATCACGTGGATCCCTCCGACCGCGTGGCTCCAGTCCTGGTCGGTGAACCCCTCGGCGTCGTCGCTCCAGGCCTCGTCGAACAGCTCGCGAAGGGCGGCGACCTCGCCCTGATGCAGTGCGTCGCTGGGGACGACACGGATCACGGGTCGGCCCGCGTCCTCAGGAGACCTTGCCGTCGCCCTGCCCCGTCGCATCGGAGACGTCGACCACGTCCCGCGTGGCCTCCTCGTCGGCGTCCTCGTTCGGCGTCTCGAGCTCGGACCCGTCCTGCTCGAAGGTCAGGGCGTAGACCTCCTGACCCCTCGGGTACTCCTTGGTCGGTCGGAACTCTCGGTTCACCCTGACGCCGAGCGCCTCGTACAGGCCGTCCTGCCCCTCCCGCAGGCGCTCGCCGAGGAAGACGTTCGCGACGATCTCCTTCGGCAGCGCGGCGGCGGTCACCATCCGCACCGAGCCGACGACCGGCGGGCCGACGATCGTGAGCTCGTCCGCGATCTTCACGAGGTAGCCGGGCCCGGCGTCCAGCCCCATCGAGAGCCCGACCCCCGACGACAGGTTCCGCGAGTTGCTGCGGAAGTCCTCCAGGACGCGCCGGTGGAACAGGTCGATGAGGATGTTCGCTGTGTGCGCGATGTCCCCAGCGGTCTGGACGAAGCGCTCCTCGTACTCGTCCGGCTCCGCGGACTGCACGATCCAGTACGCAAGGAACCCGTCGCCGGTGAACCTGTCGAACCACCCGCCCGAACGCCGGATCCCGAGCCGCACCGAGCTGACGAACTTGTCCATGATCGCCGCGAACCGCTCGAACTTCACCGACTCCTTCATGAGGGTCGTGGACTCGCGGATATCGGCGGCCATCACGAACATCTGGATCGGCTCGCCGTCGATCACGGCATCGAGCAGCTCGGTGGCGCGGAACCGCGCCTCCCAGTCGGGCGGCGCGTGCGACTTCAGCAGACGCGAGACGCGCTTGCGTTCTCGGTCTCGTTGATCGGTCGGGGACGATCGTTGGGACGTCACCGCACCTCCGATGACGTGGCGGGAAGGGGCGCCAGTTTAGCCCGAACCGTTGCGGTCGCCGCCGAACGCGCGTGTGAGCCAGGACGACCACGCGGCCTCGGCTCGTGCTCGGTCCACGCCCTCGGCGAACAGGTGGTGCCCGACCAGCGTCGTGCCGTCGAACCCGTAGATGAACCGGTAGATCGCGTCGTCCGACCGGACGCCGAGGAAGCTCGGGGACACGTAGTCGACGACGCCCCCGACCGGCTCGAGCCCCTCGGGCCTGAGCCGCACCTCGTCGCCGACCGCGGCGTCGTCGCTCAGACCGAGAGCCAGCCGGAAGGTCGCCATGGCCCGGTCGCGGTCGGGGGCGTCGGGCCCGTGAGCGTCGATCGCGGTCGCGAACCGACCCGAGAAGTACGTGACGTATTCGGCGAGCTTCGCGAGGTACATCGGATCGCCCTCGCTCATCGCCTCGTACTCGGCCTCCCAGTCCCCGCCGAGCATGCCGCTGTGGACGTACCGGATCGTGGAGCCGCCGCCCTCGCGCCGGTCGATCCGGTAGTCGAACTGATGCCGGTTCCCGCCGGGCGACTCGACGCCCGTGCTCACGAAGCGTCTCGGCGGATCCCAGGTGGTCACCGTGGACTCGGCGGTGAAGTCCCCGATGCTCCAGCGCACGCGACCGCCCTGGCGGGGCTCGATCTCGTTTCGGCCCATGAACCAGGAGTCCCAGCCGCGGCCCGTCGCCACCGCCTCCCAGACCCGCTCGGGGGGAGCGTCGACGTCGATGTCCCGAGCGATCTCGAACTCGTGCGCCATGTTTCGTTCCTCCGGCCGCCGATGATAGCGACGGCCGGGACACCGGTCCGGGCCCGGCTCGGGTTCGGAACGGTTCCCCCCAAAATCTCGGCCGGTCACAGGTTTGGGCGGGTTCGTGTGGGGGTAGAGCGCGCCCAGCGGTCCAGCCTGAGCCAAGGAGGGCGGATGAGCACGATGGCAATCGGTCTCGAGCGCGATCAGCTCCGACTCGTCGGAAGCCGCCCCGGGACCGCGGGGAAGGGTCCACGCATGGGCGACGCAGGACGCATCTGTGAGGCCTCCCGTTGCAGAACCGTCCTGTCCCGTTACAACTACTCCGAGCTCTGCTGGCAGCACGAGCCACGGCACGAGTTCCTCTCCGCCGTCCGCGGGCGTCGCCCGGCGGAGGTCGAGGTCCTGGACGACCTGGTCCC
>CBRGMI010000207.1:0-3772 GCA_967797495.1 uncultured bacterium | reverse complement strand
ACCGGCATGTGCTTGATGCCGTTGATGAAGTTCGAGCGGAGCCGTTCGATCGGGCCGGTGATCTCCAGGCTCGACAGGCGCGGGACGAGCTCCTCGAACATCACCCGGATCTCCAGACGGGCGAGGTGCCCGCCCAGGCACACGTGGGGCCCGCCGCTGCCGAACGCCATGTGCGGGTTCGGGTCGCGGCCGACGTCGAAGCGTTCGGCGTCCGGGAAGACCTCCTCGTCGTAGTTGGCCGACACGAACCAGACGACGACCTTGTCGCCTGCCCGGATCGTCGTGTCCCGGAGCTCGAGGTCGCGCGTCGCGGTTCGACGGAAGTGCATCGTCGGCGTGCCGTACCGGAGGATCTCCTCGGCGGCCGGCGGCATGAGGCCCGGATCCTCGCGAATCCGTCGCCACTGGTCCGGGTGATCGACCAGGGCACGCACGCCGTGGGTGATGGCATGGCGCGTCGTCTCGTTCCCGGCGACGATCAACAGGCAGAAGAAGTTGTCGAACTCCCGCGTGGACAGTCGTTCCCCCTCGACCTCGGCCTGGGTGAGCTTGGTGACCAGGTCGTCCCTGGGTTCGGCCCGTCGCTCCTCGGCGAGGCGGTGGCCGTAGGCCATGAGCTCCACCGCCGCCGGGCTCCGGAAGGGGAGCAGGCGGTACTCGCTGGTGTCCTCCTTGTCGATCACCGCGCGCGAGTACTCGGGATCGGCCTGGGCGATCATGGCGTCGCCGAGCTCGACGCACATCGGAAGATCCTCGTCGGGGACGCCCATGATCCGGGCGAGGACGCGGATCGGGAGCTCCCGCGAGATCTCCTCGACGAAGTCGAACTCGCCCTTCGGCAGACCTCGATCCAGCACGAGTCTGGCCTGCTCCCTGACGAACCCCTCGTACTGGGCGACCGCGCCGCGCGTGAAAAGCTTGGTGACCAACCGCCGGAGCCGCGAGTGGCCCGGCGGGTCCATGTCGATCATCGACGCCCGCGCCTCGACCTCTTCCTCGTTCTGCTCCTCGAGCGTGATCCCTCGGGCCGAGGAGAAGCTCTTGGTGTCGCGCAGGATGTCCTCGATGTCGTGGTACCGCGTGATGGCCCAGAACCCGCGGTTGGGCGTCGGCTCGGGCTGCCAGTGGACCGGGTCGCGCTCGCGGAGCTCTCGAAAGGCCCAGAGCGGGACCTCGTCGACGAAGGCGTCGTGGCTCGACAGGTCGATCTCGTCCAGCCGAACGCTCATCGAGGCCTCCTCGCGTGGGACGGCAGGTAGTTTGGCACCGAACGACCCGCACGGACAACGCCGGCGGGCGCGCTCAGAAGAACGGCAGGTAGTAGTCGAGCTCCCACGGCGTCACCTCGGTCGTCGTCGCGTCGCCGACCGTCTTGGCGTAGCGCTCCCATTCCGCCCGCTTGAGCTTGGTGAACGTCTCGACGAGCCAGGGGCCGAGCGCCGAACAGAGCTGGTCGTCGGCCTCGAACGCCGCGAGCGCGGCCTCGAGGGTCGGTGGGACGCGCCGGTCCGTGTTCGGGGGCTCGCCCGGCGTCTGGGGCTCGGGCGCCGACATCTGGTGCTCGACCCCGAACCGCGCCGCGTGCAGGGCCGCCGCCGCGACCAGGTACGGGTTCGCGGCGCCGTCGGCCATCCGGTGCTCGATGCGCGTGCCCTCGCCGCGCGCCGGCGGGATGCGGATGCACACCGTGCGGTCGTCGAAGCCCCAGTTCGCCCAGTAGCCGTTCAGCATGTCCGGCTGCAGGCGCTTGTAGGCGTTCGTGTGCGGCGCCGCGATCGCCGAGATGCCCTCGTGGTGCGCGAGCAGACCCGCGATGCACTCCCGGGTCATCGGCGCGAGGCCGTCGCGCGCGTTCGGGTCGTGGAGGGCGTTCGAGCCGTCCTCACGCCGGAACGAGATGTTCAGGTGCAGCCCGCTGCCGCCGCGATCGTTGAACGGTCGGCCCATGAACGTGGCGAGCTTGCCCTGCTTGATCGCGATCTCCTTGACCAACAGGCGGAACAGGAAGCACTCGTCGGCCGCGGGGATCACCTCCTTGTACCGGATGTTGACCTCATAGGCGGCGGTATCGAACTCGCTCGCCCACCCTTCGATCGGGAACCCGCACTGCTGGGCCGCCCGGACCATCGCGTCGATCGTGCCCGTCGGGTCGACCGACGCGCCGGTGCCGTAGACGCGGTGCGACGGCAGGTCGACGGGTCGCCACGCGCCCTCCGCGCCGCGCTCGAGCAGGTAGAACTCCGACTCGAACGCGAACATGGGCTCGAGCCCCATCGCGCGCCACGGCTCGACGGCCCGGCGCAGCACCTCGCGCGGATCGACCTCCAGGGCCTTGCCGTGCTGCTGGACGTCGGCGATGCCGACGATCGTGTCCTCCTCCCACCCCGGCCGCAGGGTGTCGCGATCGATGAACGCCTCCACGTCGGGCAGCCCGACGTCGAACTGCTGCCGCGAGACGTCGAGGATCTCCTTGTCGGTCGTGAGTGGGAACACGCCGATGCAGAACGCCGAGTGGCCGGCGTCGGCGACATCGCCGAACAGGTACTTGCCGCGCTCGACGCCGAGCACGTCCGAGAACAGGAGGCGGAGCCGCTTGCCCTTGATGTCCATCCAACCTCCTCGATGGTCGACGCTGCGGCGTCCCGCCGAGGATAGACCAGGCACGCACGACGCCGCTCCGCTACGGTCCCGGCATGGAGGCCGACTTCCGCCTCGAGACCGAACGCCTCCGCCTGCGGCGCTACCGGCCCGACGATCTCGACGACCTGTACGCGATGTTCTCCGATCCCGAGCACATGCGGTGGTACCCGGCTCCGTTCGACCTCGAGACCACGCACGCATGGCTCGACCGCCAGATCGCCGCGTACGGCACACGCGGCTACGCACTGTGGATCGTGGAAGACCTGGCGTCCGGGGCGTTCCTCGGGACCGCGGGTCCCACGCTCCAGGTGGTCGAGGACGTCGACGAGGTCGAGCTCGGGTGGCACACGCGACCCGGCCGCAAGGGCGAGGGGATCGCGCCCGAGGCCGGGGCGGCGGCCCGGGACTGGGCCTTCGCGAACCTGGAGGTGGACCACCTGATCTCGCTCGTCCTTCCTCAGAACCTCGCGTCCTGCCGCGTGGCGGAGAAGATCGGCATGCACGTCGACCGCCAGGCCGACTACAAGGGCCTGCTCCACCGCATCTACCGGATCGATCGCCTCACGTGGGAGGAACGCGTCGGGGCAGCAGCGCCGTGACCGAGCCCTCGGGGACCAGGTCACGGGTGTACGCGTAGACTGCCCCGGCGGCATCGGCAGCCGGGCCGACGTTGCACAGCAGCCCCGTGGTCGGTCCCTGGCCCGCGCGCCACGTGTCGTCGTCCCACGCGCCGGCGCCGCGCACGGTGATCGCGACGTACTCACCGTCGGGGATCCACTCCACCTCATCGTCGTCCTCGTCGGGTTCCACCACGACGTTGGACACGCCCAGGGTCAGGTCCTCGAGCTCGTTCCCCCGCCCGAGCCCGAGCGCGATCATCTCTCCCAGCATCCGCAGGAACGGCTCGTCCTCGGTGTCGGGGCTCCACAGCAAAGGCGGTCGCTCGACCCTCATGAACGCGTGCGCCCGGAGCAGGGACTCGAGATCCATCAGCCCCTCTTCGGCGCTCGGATCCCGCGGAACTCCCAGTCCCCGCCGAACGCGGTCGACACGACCTCCTCGGACGCGCTCGGCTGCGCGCCGACATCCTCGCGGATCGGGACGTCACCTTCGACGATCCGGTTGCGCAGGG
>CBRGMI010000206.1:0-3784 GCA_967797495.1 uncultured bacterium | reverse complement strand
CACGTCCGCGGGGAGCTCGCGCGGCTGGGGCGTGACTTCGCGGACTCCGAGCTCGCGATCGTGGCGATCAGCTCGAACGATCCGAGCGAGTACCCCGAGGACGCCCCCGAGAGCCTGGCCGAGGAGGCTCGCGAGGCCGGGTACGCCTTCCCCTACCTGTTCGACGAGACCCAGGAGGTCGCGAGGGCGTACACGGCGGCGTGCACGCCGGACTTCTTCCTGTTCGACGCGGACCGCGCGCTCGTGTACCGGGGCCAGCTGGACGACAGCCGCCCGAGGAACGGCCTGCCCGTCACCGGTAAGGACCTTCGCGAGGCGATCCATGCGGTCGTGTCGGGCGAGCCCGTGTCCGATGACCAGCGCGCCAGCATCGGCTGCAGCATCAAGTGGCGCGCGGGCAACGAGCCCGCGTACGCCTGATCGGGCCGACCCGGCCTCAGCGATCCTCGCCGCGGAGCGAGGCCAAGGGTGGCCGCCGCTCCGGATCCGCGTCCAACCAACGCTCGATCGCGTCGCGGGCCGCGGGCCATTCCACGTCGAGAAGCGAGAACCACGCGCTGTCGCGGTTCCGGCCCCTCACGATCATGTGCTTGCGGAACACGCCCTCGAACGCGAACCCGAGCCGGAGCGCCGCAGCGCGCGATCGCTCGTTGAGCGCGTCGCACTTCCACTCCACGCGGCGATAGCCGAGCTCGTCGAACGCCTCCCGCATCATCAGGTACGCGGCCTCGGTGTTCGCCTCGGTCCGCTGGGCCGACGGCGCGTACCAGATGTGACCGATCTCGAGCCGCCGATGCTCCGGGACGATGTTCATGAACGCCGCCATGCCGACCGGGCCGGCTCCGCGGGACTCGACGGTCATGAACAGCGGGTCGCCCGACGTGGCACACGCGTCGAGCCACGCGCGCATGGCGGCTCGGTCGGCGAACGGGTCGTACATGTAGGTCCACAGGCGATCCGCCTGCGCGCTGCCGTCGTGCGAGACGTCCCACAGCGGCTCGGCGTCCGACTCGGGGTCGAGCGGTCGGACCCGCACGAACCGTCCCTCGAGCGTGTGGCGTCGGGGCGGACGAGCCGGGCCGGCGTCCACGGGTTCGCCGACCGGGAGGTCCTCGTCCACGCGGGGAGTCTGGCACGCCGGTTGCGGGCGACCCGCGAAGCACGGACGATGACGGGACCTCGCGAGGGAGGTGGGGATCATGATCGCGCTCCAGACGTACGAGGTCCTCAAGTTCTTCCACGTGCTCCTGGCGATCGTCGCGGTGGGGTTCAACGCGTCCTACGCGATCTGGCTCGCTCGCGCCGCGAGGGAACCCGAGCACGAAGGCTTCGCCCTGCGCGGCGTGAAGCTCCTGGACGATCGGTTCGCGAACCCCGCGTACGCGCTGCTGCTCGTGACGGGTCTGCTGATGGTGTGGGTCGGCAACCTGGAGCTGGCGCAGTTCTGGCTCCTGACGGCGCTCGTGCTCTACGCCGTCGCCGTCGGGCTCGGCCTGTTCGTCTACACACCGACCCTGCGCGCCCAGATCGCGGCGCAGACCTCCGGCTCCAGCTCGCCCGAGTTCCAGGCGCTGGCGAAACGCGGAACCACGGTGGGGATCGTGCTCGCGGTCGACGTGATCGCCATCGTGTTCCTCATGGTCACCAAGCCGACGCTCTGACCGGATTCGACGTGACGGGCTCCGTGGCGGACCATCCCTGAGCGATGGTGTTCCACGACGCGCTCCTGACCTCGTTGCCGGCGCCGGCGCTTCGAGCGTTCGGCGAGCGCTTCCACGGCCGGCTGATCCTCCCCACGGACCCGGGGTACGACGAGGCGCGCTCGATCTGGAACGGCGCGATCGACCGGAGGCCGGGGCTCGTCGCCCGATGCGGCGACGCATCGGACGTCCGGAGCGCGGTGCGGTTCGCGCGCGAGCACGACCTGCGGATGTCGGTGCGGAGCGGAGGCCACGGCGTGGGAGGCCTCGCGCTCTGCGACGACGGGCTGGTCGTCGACCTGTCCGCGTTGAAGGGTGTCCGGGTCGACGAGGGGGACGGCCTCGCGGAGGTCGAGGCCGGCGTCACCCTCGGCGAGCTCGACCGCGCCACGCAGGCGTTCGGGCTCGCGGTCCCGGCCGGGATCGTGACGCACACGGGCGTCGCCGGTCTCACGCTCGGCGGCGGGATCGGGTGGCTGACCCGCAAGCACGGCCTGAGCGTCGACAACCTCGTGGGTGCCGACGTCGTCACGGCGGACGGGGAGCTGGTCGCCGCGAGCGAGGACGATCACCCGGACCTGTTCTGGGGCCTGCGGGGCGGCGGCGGCAACTTCGGCGTGATCACGTCGTTCCGCTTCCGAGCGCATCCGATCGGGCCGACGGTGCTCGCGGGACCGATGCTCTTCCCGCTCGAGCGCGGTCCCGAGGTCATGGAGACGTATCGCGGGTGGGCGGCGGAGGCGCCCGAGGAGCTCACGACGGTGCTGAACGTCCGCCGAGCGCCGGCGGCGCCGTGGGTCCCCGTGCCGCTGCACGGCGTGCCGGTCTGGTTGGTGGTCGCCTGCTGGTGCGGTCCGATCGAGGCCGGGGAAGCCGTGATCGCTCCGATCAGGGCCCTCCGGCCGGTGCTCGACCTCTGCGCGCCGAAGCCCTTCGTCGAGCACCAGGCGATGTTCGACGGCGCGGTGACGCCGGGGTGGCACTACTACTGGAAGTCCGTCGAGCTCGACGAGCTCCCCGAGCCCGCGGTGGCCGCGATCGTCGACCACACCGAGCGGATCACCTCGCCGCGCTCGTACGCCGTCGCGTTCCAGCTCGGCGGCGCGATGTCGCGGGTCGGGGAGATGGACACCGCGTACGCGGGGCGATCGGCGGCATTCGACGTGAACATCAACGGCGTGTGGCTCCCGGAGGAGGCCGAGGACGCAGCCGACCACGTGGCGTGGACCCGATCGCTGTTCGGGGAGCTCGAGCCGATGGCGCGCGGCGTCTACGTGAACTTCCTGGGCGACGAGGGCGCCGAGCGGGTCCGGGCCGCGTACGGCGCCGAGAAGTACGAACTCCTGGCCGAGCTCAAGGCACGCTGGGACCCGACCAACCTGTTCCGGTCGAACCAGAACATCGCGCCGGCCGGCTGAGGGGCTGGTTCGTGCTCGGCCAAGATGGGTATCGACCCTGTGTCCCCGACACGAGGAGGGCACGCACGATGGGCATGACCGGGACGATGAAGGGGTACGGCTCCGCGGCACGCTTCAAGGCCGAGGCCGCCGGCCACCGCGTGAAGGATCGGATGCTCGAGAAGCGCCTGGACCGCTCCAGCCAGGAGGCGGAGCGACTCCGGCTCGAGAACCAGCTGCTGCGCGACGAGGTGGAGGAGTCACGGACCGAGCATCACCGGATCCTCGACCTGCTCGAGGAGCGCATGGAGCACGAGGACCAGAAGGAGCACTCGCACAAGGGCCGCTGGATGCTCTTCCTGCTCGCGCTCGGCGGCGGCGTCTACGCGCTCGTCCACCGGATGCGCGACGACGGGACGACCTGGGACACGGGCTCGAGCGCGACCGCCTGACCCGGCGCGAACCTCCATCGTTCGCCCACCCGCGGCTGCGGCGCTCGGCGCTACAGTCGCAACGATGGGCTTCGCCCCGACCGAGCTCGACTTCATCGCCGACCCGTACCCGGCCTACGCCAGGCTGCGCGAGCGTGAACCGGTCCGCTACGACGAGGCGACCGATCACTGGCTGATCTCGCGGTACGAGGACGTGAACGCCCTGCTGCGCGACCGGCGGGTCGGGCGCACCTAC
>CBRGMI010000205.1:0-3837 GCA_967797495.1 uncultured bacterium | reverse complement strand
GTTGCGTGGTCTGTGGTGCCCGGGCCAGAACGTGGTGTACGCCGACGTCGACGGATCGATCGGCTACCAGTGCACCGGGCGGTTCCCGGTCCGGCGCGCCGGGGACGGCTCGGCGCCGGTCGCGGGGTGGACCTCGGACCACGAGTGGGAGGGGTACCTCCCGTACGAGCAGCTCCCGTGGTCCAAGGACCCGGGCACCGGGTTCGTCGTCACCGCGAACCACCGCATCCACGACGACGACTACCCGCACCTGATCGGCGTGGACTTCCACACCGGGTTCCGCGCGCGGCGGATCGCCGACCGGCTCGAGCCGAACCGCGCCCAGACATCGGCCGACGCCGCGGCGATCCAGGTGGACACGGTCTCGCTCCCCGCGCGGCGACTCCTCCCGCACCTCCTGGCGACCGAGGCTCGAAGCGACGCGGCCCGACGGGCGCTCGGCATGCTCGAGGGGTGGTCCGGCGACCTGGAGGCCGGGTCGGCGGCCGCGGCCGTGTACGAGGTCTGGGTCGGCCAGATCGCGGTGGTCGCGTTCGGCGACGCGGGCGGGGACCGGAGCCTGATCGACGAGTACGTCGCGTGGCGCGAGGCGTTCGTCTGCTCCGCGCTGCCCGCGATGCTGGACGGGGGCACCCCGCCGCCCGGCGGTGGGTCGTGGGAGGAGGTCCTCGCGGTCGCCCTGGACCAGGGGGTCGAGCTCCTGGCCGAACGGTTCGGAGACGACGAACGCGCGTGGCGGTGGGGCGCGCTGCACCGGGTTCGGTTCGCGCACCCGCTCGCGCGCCTGCCGGGGATCGGCGCGCTGTTCGTGGCGGCCGAACACGAGCTCGGGGGGGACGAGCAGACCGTCCTTCAAGGTGGGTTCGACGCGCGGCTGGGGTTCGACGCCGTGGTCGTCCCCTCGTGGCGGCTGGTCGTGGATCTCGCGGACCCCGACGGGTCGCTCGCGGTGCTCACCACGGGGCAGTCCGGCAACCCGGCGTCCCCACACTGGAACGACCAGACGGAGCTGTGGGCATCCGGGAGGCTCCGGGCGTGCCCCCTGACCCGGCGCGCGGTCGAGGCGGCGGCCGAGCACGCCCAGCGGCTCGTCCCCGGGTAACATCGTCGGCGCGATGCCGAAATCCCGACAACGAGCCAAGAAGTCGACGCGGCCCTACGCCGCGCCCCCGACGAAGGCGAAGCCAAAGCCCAGCCCGCGTTGGTACGGCTTCCTCGTGCTAGGACTGATCATGCTCGGCGTCCTGATCATCGTCCTGAACTACGCGGACTTCCTGATCCCGGGCGGCACCCAGCAGCACTGGCTCTGGATCGGCCTCGGCGTGATCGGCGCCGGCTTCATCGCCGCCACGCGCTGGCGGTAGCGCCCGCGGATCACATCCGTGTGATTCCCCACAGCACTCTCCACAGGTGTGGAAGAACCCGTCCGACCTCGCAGGTGTGGACAACCGCCCGAGACTTGTGGAGAACACCGGGAGAACCTGCCCGGAACCGGGCGCTCGCTGTGGACAATCGTGGAACTACCCGCCCGCGCCCGCCGGACGCTGCACGACCTCCATCCGCTCGCCGCAGTGCCGGGGGATCTGCAGCTCGCCCAGCCGGGTGACCCGGAGCTCGGTCCCGCACTCGCGACAGACCAGGTAGACCTCGAGGTCGTCGACGTCCTCGGGTTCGGGACGCCCGAGGTCGACGCCGACGCCCGAGGCGGCACGGAGCGCGGTCAGCCCGAGCCAGGCGATCAGGACGGCGACCGCGATCGCACCGAGCACGATCCACACGCTCATCGACGGGAGTCTACGCACGGCCGGTCGAACGGCCGTCCGCGTCCCCGCCGATCGGGCCGCCTTGCGCACCGGGCTCGGCTACGCTTCCGGACGGCAACCGACCCCTGGAGGCATGGCACCGTGAGCGCGTACGTCGAACGGCTGATGGCGGACGTCGAATCGAAGAACCCCGGCGAGCTCGAGTTCCATCAGGCGGTCCGTGAGGTCGCCACCTCGATCGAACTCCTCCTCGATCGCGAGCCCCTGTACCGGGAGCACAAGATGCTCGAGCGCATGATCGAGCCCGAACGCGTGCTGATGTTCCGCGTCCCGTGGGCCGACGACCGCGGCGAGATCCACGTGAACCGCGGGTTCCGCGTCGAGATGAGCAGCGCGATCGGCCCGTACAAGGGCGGCCTGCGGTTCCACCCGACCGTCTATCTCGGCCTTCTGAAGTTCCTCGCGTTCGAGCAGGTCTTCAAGAACGCCCTCACCACGCTCCCGATGGGCGGCGGCAAGGGCGGCGCGGACTTCGACCCCAAGGGCAAGAGCGACGCCGAGGTGATGCGCTTCTGCCAGTCGTTCATGACCGAGCTCCAGCGCCACATCGGCCCGAACACGGACGTGCCGGCCGGCGACATCGGCGTGGGCGCGCGCGAGATCGGCTACCTGTTCGGGCAGTACAAGCGGATCAAGAACGAGTTCACCGGGGTGCTGACCGGGAAGGGCCTCGAGTGGGGCGGCTCGCTGATCCGTCCCGAGGCGACGGGGTACGGCGCGGTCTACTTCGCGCACGAGATGCTCCTGACCCGCGATGACAGCCTCGAGGCCAAGACCTGCCTGGTCTCGGGCAGCGGCAACGTGGCCCAGTACACCATCGAGAAGCTGCTCGACATGGGCGCGAAGGCCGTCACGCTCTCGGACTCCACCGGGTTCGTGCACGATCCCGACGGGATCGACAACGAGAAGCTCACCTGGGTCATGGAGCTGAAGAACGAGCGGCGCGGCCGGATCGCCGAGTACGCCGGGCGCTTCCCGGGAGCCACCTTCACCACCTACGATCCGACCGCCGATGCCAACCCCCTGTGGAGCGTGCCGGCGGACTGCGCCTTCCCGAGCGCGACGCAGAACGAGATCAACGCGAAGGACGCGGCGAACCTACTGGCCGGGGGCGTTTACGTCGTGAGCGAGGGGGCCAACATGCCCACCTCGCCCGAGGGCGTCGAACAGTTCATGCACGCCGGGATCCTGTACGGCCCGGGCAAGGCGGCGAACGCAGGCGGCGTGGCCGTCTCCGGTCTGGAGATGGCGCAGGACTCGCTCCGGATGGCGTGGCCCCGCGAGGAGGTCGACGCGCGGCTGAAGGACATCATGAAGTCGATCCACAAGAAGTGCCGCCAGACCGCGGAGGAGTACGGGACGCCGGGCAACTACGTGAACGGCGCGAACATCGCCGGGTTCGTCAAGGTCGCCGACGCGATGCTCGACCAGGGGCTCGTCTAGACCGGTCGCCCTCGTCGACCGGATCCTGTCGCGCAGGAACCCTGGACGGCACCTCCGCGTCTTCGAGATGTGACGGTCTTGACGGTGGGTCGCGAGCGGCGGGCGACGAGCGAGCGGGGCATGGACGCCCTGTATCGCGCGCACGCCGCCGAGGCCCTGCGTCTCGGCTACCTGTTGACCGGCGACCGCACGCTGGCCGAGGACCTCGTCCAGGACGCGTTCGTCCGGGTCCTCGGCCGGTTCCACGACCTGCGCGATCGAGATGCGTTCTGGTGGTACCTGCGTCGCACGATCGTGAACCTGTCGACGTCGCACGTCCGCAGGCGACGCGTCGAGCGCGCCTGGCTTGCCCGGCAACGCCCCGAGGAGTCGTCGCCGTCCCCCCACGACCTCGGCGAGCGCGACCTGTTGCGCCGGGCCCTCATGACACTGCGCCCGGATCAGCGCGCCGCGATCGTCTTGCGCTTCTACGAGGACTTGAGTGAGGCCGACACGGCCGAGGCGCTCGGCATGCCGCTCGGCACGGTGAAGTCGACTGTGTCCCGAGGGCTCGAACGCCTGCGCCATGTAC
>CBRGMI010000204.1:0-3850 GCA_967797495.1 uncultured bacterium | reverse complement strand
AGGCTGATCGCTCCCAAGAGTCCATATCGACGGAGCGGTTTGGCACCTCGAAGTCGGCACGACTCATCCTGGGGCTGGAGCAGGTCCCAAGGGTCGGGCTGTTCGCCCGTTAAAGAGGCACGCGAGCTGGGTTTAGAACGTCGTGAGACAGTTCGGTCCCTATCCGTCGTGGGCGTAGGAGACTTGCGGGGAGCTGCCCCTAGTACGAGAGGACCGGGGCGGACGAACCTCTGGTGTGCCAGTTGTCGCGCCAGCGGCACGGCTGGTTAGCCACGTTCGGAAGAGATAAGCGCTGAAAGCATCTAAGTGCGAAACTCGCCCCTAGATGAGGTCTCCCACTGGGTAACCAGGTAAGGCCCCTCGCAGACCACGAGGTTGATAGGCCGGAGGTGTACGCGTGGCAACACGTTGAGCCGACCGGTACTAATAGGCCGAGGACTTGACTTTGCTCGCGCTCGCTATCGCAGTTCCCGAGCTCTGCTCGGGGGCTCGCGTTCCCGCTTGCTTCCCGATCGAACGGATCGGGAGACGCCGTTTCGGTGGTCATAGCGGAGGGGAAACACCCGGTCCCATCCCGAACCCGGAAGTTAAGCCCTCCAGCGCCGATGGTACTGCCCGGGCAACTGGGTGGGAGAGTAGGTCGCCGCCGGACACCTTAGAAAGAGCCGTCCCTTCGGGGGCGGCTCTTCTCGTTGGGGCTGGGGCCACGCCGGGGCGGCCCGGTACGCTCTCCGGCATGCCGAAGGCGATGCGTCCACGATCGGGTCCCAAGGGGCAGCCGAAGGGTCGCCGTTCCGGGTTGCCGCCGGACGTCGTCTCCGAGCTGCGGCACATGTCCCGGACCGGGAAGGCGGACATGGCCATCGCCCGGCTCGAACGCGCCGTCGCGCTCCTGGATCGCGGCGACGCCAGGGGAGCCGCCGCCGAGGCGGCCAAGGCCAAGGAGCTCGCCCCGCGGGCGCCGGCCGTCCGCGAGGTCCTGGGGCTGGCGCTGTACCAACTCGAGAGGTATCCGGAGGCGCTGTCCGAGATGCAGGCGTACCGACGGATGTCCGGGCGCGCCGACCAGAACCACATCATCGCCGACTCCCTGCGTTCGCTCGGCCGGCCAGACCGCGCGGTGCCGCTGGCGGAGGAGGCGCTCGCGTCCAGGGGGGTGCCGCTCGCGGCGAAGGCCGAGGCGGTGATCGTGGCCTCGAGCGCGCTCGCGGACCAGGGCAAGTTCGACCAGGCGCTCGGGATGCTCCGCCGGATCCGGACGCGCGACGACGTGGCGGGGCCCGAGGTGATCCGCGTGTGGTACGTGACGGGGAACATCCTCGAGCAGGCCGGCCGGCGTGCGGATGCCCTCCGCGAGTTCCGCAAGATCCTCCGACACGACCCCAGCGCGTTCGACGCCGCGGAGCGCGCGGCTCAGCTCGCCTGACCCGAGGCCTCGGCCTCCCGCTTGCGCCGCCAGTACCCGAGGATCCCCATCGAGTTCAAGCGGATGCTGGACATCGTCTCCATCGCCTGCAGGTCGAGCTCGGCCTCGGCGCCCGTCGGCGCGTCGGTGCGAGCGACGTCGCGCAGCACGCGCATGACCTCATCGAGCGCGTCGTCCCGATGAGGGTCGAGGCCGCGTTTCAGCGCCTCGCCCACGGCCTGGGTCCACGTTCGGAAGCGCTCGGTCGCGAGGTCGCAGATCCGTTCGACCTCGTGCACCGGGCCGAAGTGCGAGAACAGGACGATCGCGCCGCGTGCCCGCTCGCGGATGCGCTCGATCGAGCCGACCGCGAGCTCGAGGTCGTAGTCCGGGGGCGGCGTGGCAGGCCGGAGCGAACGCGCATCGGGCGGATGGATGCCGAGCGCGTCGCCGGTGAAGACGGCGCCGGTCGAGGAGTCCGCGAGCGCCACGTGGTGCTTGGCGTGGCCCGGGGTGGTGATCGCCTCGAGGCGCCGCCCGCCGAGCTCGATGTGATCGCCGTCCCCAAGCGCTCGGATACGTTGGGCCGCAACGGGTTCGACGGGCCCGAACAGAGTCGCGGTAGTGTCGGCGCCGTAGATCGACGTCACGCTCTCGACGAGGCGGGTGGGATCGGCGAGATGTCGAGCGCCGCGCTCGTGCACCCAGACGGTGGCGTTCGGGAAGCGTTCGGCGATCATCCCCACCCCGCCGGCGTGGTCCAGGTGGATGTGCGTGACGGCGATGTGCGCGAGGTCGGCGACTCCGATCCCGAGCCGTTCCAACCCCGCGACCACGGGCTCGAATGAGGTGCTCGGTCCGGTTTCGACGATCGCGGGCTCGTCGGCGTCCAGGAGATAGGCGGCGGTGAAGCGTTCGCGGCCGCCGTAGAAGGTGTCGATCGCGGTGATCCCTCGCGCGACCTCGAACACGACCGGCTCCACGCCGCGAGTCTACGTGGCGTGTCGGCGAGCGGTGCTACGGTCCGACGCGAAGGGGGGAGTTGGATGGTGACGGTCAACGTCGTGGTGCTCGCGGGCACCGTGGCCGCCGATCCGGTCGAACGCCGCATGCCGTCTGGTGACGAGGTCACCGAGCTCCGACTCTCCGTTCCGGAAGCGGGGAAGCGTCTCCTCCCTCTCCCCGTCGCGGCCTGGCACAAGGACGTCGGAAAGCGCGCCCTGAAGCCGATCGCCAAGGGCGACGACGTCCTGGTCTACGGCCAGCTCGTCCGCCGCTTCTATCGGAGCGGAGCCGGGGCTCGCAGCCTCACCGAGGTGGTCGCCGCGGGCATCAAGAAGCTCGAGCCGGCCGAGGCGGCCGACTGAGATCCAGAGTCAGTCGCTCGCGTCGAGGTCGAGCGGCCGGAGCACGAGGCCCGTGCGCGGCTTGGGCCAGAAGAACGTCGACTTGCGGGGCAGCCGTTCGCCTCGATCGATCATGTCGCGGATCCGCGCCGCGTCGGTCGGCGGCAGGAAGAACGCGGCGATCGCCTCTCGCTTGCGAACGGCGTCCTCTGCCTCGACCGCGTCGGGCGTGAATCGCAGCTCCGCGTCGACCTGCCCCAGGACCCGCTCGTGGAGCGCGCAGACCGTGGGAGGCGCGCCGGCGAGCTCCGCGATGCGGTGGACGAGGAGCCCGTCCTCGAGCGACGCGGAGCCGTAGACGAGCTTCTCGTCGCTCACGGTCTCGAGGACCTCCGCGAGATCGCGGACCCGGGTACCGGTCGGCTCGTGCGGGCCGCCGGTCTGGATCCGGTGGAACGGGAGCACGGGGGGCTCCTGGAGCGCCGCGTCCGCGATGAACATCATCACGCGGTCCCACGGACCCGGGCCGTGCTCCGCGCGCATCTCGTCCCGGTACCGCAAGGCCATCGAGTAGCGATGATGGCCGTCGGCGATCATCAGGGACTCGGGCGCGAGCCACGACGCGACCTCCGGGTTCGGCTCGCTCACCCAGAGCGTGTGCTCGACGCCGGCCTCGTCGGTGGTGGACGCGGCGGGTCCGAGCGCCATCGCGTCGTCCAGGAACCCGGCGAACGGTTCGCTCGGACCGCGGAACACGGCGTGGATGCTCGACAGGTTCGTCCGGACCGCGCGCATCAACCGGAGGCGGTCCTCGATCGGCCCCGGCATCGTCCGCTCGTGCGGAACGATCGAGCCGCCCGGGTCCTCGAGCTCCACCGCGCAGACCATGCCCCTGATCGCGCGGCGCCGGCCGTGCAGCGAGAACCGCATCTCGTACGGGTAGAAGAACGGGCGCTCGGTCGGGACGAGCGCACCCCGCTCGCGCCACGTCTCGAGCTTCGACGCCGCCTGCCTATACTTGTCGACCGTTCCGCCATCGCCGGCGTCGTCCGGTCCGAGGACGAGGCGGATCACGTTGTACGGGCTCGCGTCCAGGTAG
>CBRGMI010000203.1:0-3861 GCA_967797495.1 uncultured bacterium | reverse complement strand
TGAAAACCGCTAGCGGGGCAACTCGCTCCCGGGTTCGAATCCCGGCCCTCCCGCCGTCTACCTGCGCACAACGGGCGTGGGTTGGCGCTCCGCCATCGCAGGCCGGCGCTTGGGTCACATCGGGGCCACACGTGGCGAGCTCGTCCGCTCCAGCGACGCGAGATAATCGTCATGGCCACGCCATCAGGCCGCGGCGGGATCGATGGGGGAGGATCGCGATGGAACAGGGCACCCGCGCCCGGTTGGTCGAGCTCTACAAGAAAGGGACTCGCGTCTTTGGGGAGTCGCTGGAAGGGATCACCGACGGTGAGCTCGACGCGCGTCCGGGGCGGGGGGAGTGGTCGGCCCGCGAGGTAGTCCATCACATGGCCGATAGCGAGATGACGTCGGCGGTCCGGCTGCGTCGACTCATCGCCGAGGACGCGCCGACGATCCAGGGCTACGACCAAGAGGAGTACTCGCAACGCCTGTTCTACACCGAGCGCCCGATCGAGGCATCGGTCGAGGCGGTCGCCGCGGCGCGGCGGACGACGGCCGAGATCCTCGACCGGCTCGACGAAGAGCAGTGGGCGCGGGGTGGGACGCACACGGAGAGCGGCCCCTACGGCGTGGAAGCGTGGCTCGAGATCTACGCGGCCCACGCCCATGACCACGCGGACCAGATCCGCCGGGCTCGGGAGTCCGCCCACCTTCGTTGATGGAACGCGGCGAGCGGGCGCAACGTCGTCCGTTTGCCCGCTCCGAGGGTCGAGCGTAGCCTACGCACACGCGGTACAGGGGTCCGGAAGGGGGGGCGCATCGTGAACATCGACCAGGCCATCTCCAGGCGTGAGCTCCTGCGGCGCGGAGGCATCGCGGTAGGTGTCCTCTCGATCCCCGGGCTCCTCGCGGCCTGCGGATCTGAGCCGCCGGCCGAGCCCGGCGGTGCGACCGCCGCGACGGGAGCGGTGTCGACCACGCCGCAGCCCATCAAGGGCGCGAAGATCAAGGTCTCCACGTACGGCGGCTTCTTCGAGGAGAACTTCGCGACCTTCTACCCCGCCTTCAGCAAAGAGACCGGCGTCGAGGTGGAATCGATCTCACAGCCGACCTCCGAGGTGTGGGTCGTCCAGCTCCAGCAGGCCACCGAGGCGGGCGCTCCGCCGCCCGCGGACGTGTCCATGCTCTCGGGCGTCGGGATCCAGCGCGCGATCAACGGCGAGATCCTGGCGACGTACGATCAAGCCGCGATCCCGCAGGCCGCCAACCTCGCCGAGGGCTACGTGCGGCTGGACCCCGCGGGCATGGTCGCCGGCGTCGGGGGCGTTTCCTGGTACATCACGCTCGTTTCGAACACCGAGCGCGTTGCCGAGAGTCCGGACACCTGGACCGCGTTCTGGGACCCGCAGTGGCAGAACGAGCTGGCGCTCCTGAAGAACGCCGCGAACTCGTACTTGATCGAGATCTGCGCGGTCTGCTTCTTCGGCGGGTACGACATCCTCGGGACCCAGGATGGCGTGACCCAGGTGCTCACGAAGCTCCAGGAGGTCAAGCCGAACGTCAAGCTCTGGTTCCGGGACGAGGCGCAGGCCCAGCAGGCGTTCAACACCGGCGAGGTCTCGCTCGGGCAGTTCTACCACGACATCACGACGTACGCGGCCTCGCAGGGCGAGCCGCTGCGGAGCGTCTTCCCGACGGAGGGCGCGATCTTGGACTCGGGGTTCTGGGCGATCTCGAAGACCACCGAGAACGTCACGGCCTGTCAGGCGTTCATCGACTACATGTGCCGGCCCGAGATCCAGGCCGAGCTCGCGCGCACGCTCGGGACGACACCGACGGCCAAGCGGGACCTGATGGACCTCACCGACAAAGAGTACGAGGCGGTCGGCGGCCCGGGTCCCGAGGTGGCCCTGCGCCCCAAGTACGAGATGTACGACGAGTGGGAGGACTGGATCGACCAGCAGTGGACGGAGATGATCCTTTCCTGATGTCGACGCCGTGCTCGCTCGTGGCGGACTGAGGCTCGACGGACTCGTCAAGCGCTTCGGCGACGTGGAGGCGGTCGCCGGGGTGGACCTGGAGCTCCCACCCGGCAAGCTGATCTCGTTCCTGGGGCCGTCCGGGTGCGGCAAGACGACGATGCTCCGCATGATCGCCGGGCTCGAGTGGCCAACCGAGGGCAGGGTCTACCTCGACGACGGGGACATCACCGACCGGCCGCCGCATCTACGCGACATCGGTATGGTCTTCCAGACGCTCGCCCTGTTCCCGCACCTGTCGGTGGCCGGCAACGTTGGGTACCCGATGCGTATCCGCGGCGCGCAGAAGCCCGAGATCCAGGCGCGCGTGGACGAACTGCTGGGACTCGTGTCGCTCCACGGCCTCGGCGATCGCCGGATCTCCCAGCTGTCCGGAGGGCAGCGTCAGCGTGTGGCGACCGCACGGGCGCTGGCGCTCGAGCCGAGGCTGTTCCTGCTCGATGAGCCGTTGTCGGCGCTCGACGCCAACCTGCGCGAGCAGCTGCAGGTCGAGCTCCGTCTGCTCCAGCAGAAGCTCGGCATCACCACGATCATGGTCACGCACGACCAACGCGAGGCCATGACGATGTCCGACCTCGTCGTCGTGATGAACCAGGGAAGGGTGGAGCAGGTCGGCGAGCCGCTGGACGTGTACCGGCACCCCGGATCCCCGTTTGTCGCGAGCTTCATCGGACGGACCAACCTCATCAAGGCCGAGGCCTCCGACGGCCAGGTGCGTGTCGGCGACCGACCGTTCCACGTCGACGGTGTGGTCGGGTCCGGGCCGGTCACGCTCTCTGTGCGCCCGGAGGACGCGCACCTGCAGACGACACCGGCCCCCGAACGCAACACGCTGACGGGCAGGGTGGTGTTCGTCCGCGACCTCGGCGAGCTGTTCGAGTGCTTCGTGGATTGTGGCCTGGACGACCCGGTGGTGGTGGCCGGCTCGCCGCGCGAGCGCGTCGACGTCCGGCAAGGTCAGTCGGTCAGCGTGGTCTTCCCGCGCGAGGCCTGCGTGGTGGTGGAGGGATGAGCGAGGTCCGACGGCCTACGCGGGGCTCGTGGGCCGTCCTCGCCTTCCCGCTCGCGATGCTCACGCTGTTCTTCCTGGCCCCGTTCGCGATCATGTTCGCGACGTCCTTCTACCACCGGATCGAGGGCGGCTTCTACGAGCCTGCGTTCGAGTTCGCGAGCTGGCGGCGGCTCCTGCAGGGAGTCTTCCTCGAGCGCACGCTGTTCTCGATCGGCATCTGCCTGCTGGCCGGCGCGGTGTGCATCGTGATCGCGTTCCCCTTCACGTACTTCCTCACCCGGATGCGACGTCGCTCGCACGTCGCCCTGCTCGTGCTCATCATGTCGGCGTTGGTGCTGTCCGAGGTCATCGTCGGGTTCGCGTGGAGCGTGCTGCTCGGGCGGGCCGCGGGCATCTCGAACATCCTCGTGTGGCTCGGTGTGATGAGCGAGCCGACCGCATACCAGCCGAGCTTCCTGGCGGTGCTGCTCGGCCTGAGCTATATCGCGTTCCCGTACTGCATCCTCGCGCTGTACCCGCAGCTCTCGCGCCTGGACCCTGAGCTCACGGAGGCCGCCCAGACGATGGGCGCCTCGCCGTGGCGCTCGTTCTGGACCGTCGTCGTGCCGATCGGCAGACCGATCATCCTGGCCGGGTTCCTGCTCGCGTTCGTGTTCACACTCGGCAGCTATCTGATCCCCGCGTTCCTCGGTCGGCCGGAGCACTGGACACTCTCGGTCTTCATCTCGGATCAGGCGACGTTCAACGCGAACGTGCCGTTCGCCGCCGCGATGGCGCTATTCCTCACGGTGCTCTCGCTGGGTGTCGTGGGGATCGTGACGTGGTTCGAGG
>CBRGMI010000202.1:0-3888 GCA_967797495.1 uncultured bacterium | reverse complement strand
CGTCGTCGAGACCTCGAGCCGGTGGTGTTCGCGCACGTCGGCGGACGCCACGAACGTCGCGGGGCCGAGCAGCCGGTCGCCGTCCCGCAGCTCCTGTCGGATCGTCGCGAGCTCCCGCCTGGTGAAGTCGCACCGCGGCGGGACCGGCTCGATCCCGTACAACCTCGCCGCGTTCCGCCCGAGCACCTTGGCCTTCAGCTCCTTCGTGAGCGCCGGGTAGCCGTAGCGCTCCTGGAACTCGTCCGAGATCTGGAACGCTCGGAACGACTGGATCTGCGGCTGCGGCGACCCGTAGAACAGGCAGTCGGTCCCCCACACCACGTTGTCCTCGCCAACGTTTCTCAGCAGCTTGCCGAGCACGTGAGCGGCCTGCGTCGGCGTCCGCATCAGGTTCCACCACGTCGTGCCGAGCTCCGCGTAGACGTTCTCGTTCGGACCGATCCCGGCGCGTTCGAGCGAGGCGATCAGCCGGTTCACGCCCACCTCGGCCGTTGCCGCGGTGTACGGACCCTCGAACGCGTCGCTCTCGTAGCCCGAGTGGTACACGACGAAGCTCGCGTCCGGATGCATCAGCGCAGCTGGCCCGATGTCCTGCGGCGACGAGAACCGGCTCCCGCCCGACAGGCCCTTGTGCACGCAGATCGTCGGGATGCCGAGCTCGAGGCTCTTTCGGATGAACGGCTCGCCCACCGCCGGGAGTCCACGTTCGTGATCGTCGAGCCACCAGGCGCCGCCTCCGGGATCGAAGAAGTCGGGGAAGTGCGTGAACGTCTTCCACGCGCGGATCGGGTAGCGGCTCGCCGTGTCCTCCATCCCGCGAAGCACGGAGTCGAGCGATCCGATGTTCGGCAGGACCTGCCCGTGCAGCAGCACGCGCTCGTCGCGGCACAGGCCCTCCACGATGCGACGGGTCTCGGCCATGATCTCGGGCGACAGCGGCGATCCCTCCGGGTAGATCGGCAACGCGGAGAGCACGACGACGTTCGTGTCGCTGCGGATGAAGAACGCCTCGAGGAAGTGCTCGATCGAGTAGCACACGCGCGGGTCGTCCTCGCCGCAGTCCTGCTGCGGGAACGCCGCGTAGAAGCCCTCGCCGTGGAAGACCGGGTTGAGGTCGTACTCGAGCAGGTGGCCCTGCACGTCCATGATGAACTCCTCGCCGCCCAAGGTGCCCTCGGCCGCCTCGGGTTCGGTGGTGGCCTCGGGCGGGACGTCGAACCCACCCCCCGGTTCGGTCGTCGGCACCTCCGGCGCGGCACGGTGCGCCTCCCGGGTGCAGGCGTCGAGCGCGAGCAGCACGGTCGACGCCGCGCACAACGAACGCAAGAACGTCCGGCGCGAGACCCCGAGGCGGGACGCGCCGTCCGCGCAGGCCTCCAGGGCACGGCGACGAGCTTCGCGTGCGACCGGCGAGGGCGGGACCGGATCGTACTCGCCGTTCGAGCACGGGCCGAGCGGGATGGGGAGCTCGTGGTCGCTCACATCTGATGGCAGACCTCCTCACGGGCCCGTCGGTTCCGGCCGATGCCGGCCAGCGTAGGCTCGCACCGTGGACGTCCGCGCCTTCCTGGCCGATCATCCTCCGTTCGATGCGCTGACGGACGCCGAGCTGGACCGCGTCGTCTCGAGCGTTCAGATCGAGCACTTCGCCCCCGGCACCGTGATCCTGCAGCAGGCCGCCGCGCCCGCGACCCATCTGTTCGTCATCCGGCGCGGCGGGGCCGAGATCGTGGACGACGGCCGGGTGATCGACGAGGTCGGCGAGGGCGACGTGTTCGGGATGTGGTCGCTGCTGGACCAGGTCGCGCCGACCGCGACCGTACGGGCATCCGAGGACACACTCTGCTACCTGATCGACGCCGAGGTCGCACACGACGTCCTGCGGTCACGCGCCGGCATCGCGTTCATCACGGCCAGCGTCCGACGACGGATCGCGGCCGTCGACGAGACGCTGAAGGCCGAGGTCGACCTCGTGCGGTACCGAGAGGTCGGTGCGCTCGTCCGCCGGCCGCCGGTCACCTGTGCTCCGAACACCGCCGTCGCCGACGCCGCCGAGCTCATGGCGCGCGAACGCGTCTCGAGCCTGCTGATCCCGTCGGCCGACGGCGTCGTGGGCATCCTCACCGATCGGGATCTCCGAACGCGCGTGGTCGCGGGGCGGCGGAGCGGCGACACGCCGGTCGCCGAGGTGATGACGCAACGAGCCGAGACCGTCCCCGCCGACACGATGGTCGGCGAGGTCCTGCTCCGTATGCTCGAGGGCGGGTTCCACCACTTCCCGATCGCGGACGCCGGCGGAAGGGTCGTCGGCGTGGTCACGGACACCGACCTGATGGGGATCGGGCGGAACACGCCGTTCGCCCTGAAGAGCGCGATCGAACGTGCCCCCGATAGCGATGCGGTCGCGATCGCGATCGCCGAGCTCCCCGACGTGATCACCGCCCTGGTTGACTCGAGCGCCGATCCGGTCGACGTGGGTCACATCATCGCGTTCTCGATCGACGCGGCCACGCGCCGGCTGCTCGAGCTCGGGATCGCCGAACATGGTGAGCCGCCCTTCCCCTGGGCCTGGCTCGCGCTCGGCAGCGCCGCCCGACAGGAACAGGCCATCCGAACCGACCAGGACCATGCCTTGGCGTTCGAGGGCGACCCCGATCCGGCCAACGCGTCGCTGGCGCCCCTGGCCGAGTTCGTGACCGCCGGTCTGGAGGCCGCCGGGATCGCTCGATGTAACGGCGACGTGATGGCGACGAACGCCGCCCTGCGCCTCCCGCTGCAGGGCTGGGTTCGGCGCTTCGATTTCTGGATGAGCGAGCAGAGCCCCAAGGCGAGCGAGCAGCTGTCGATCATCTTCGACTTCCGCCGGGTCGCCGGGAAGCTCGAGGCCGAGGGGGCGCTGGACGAGATCATGGCGACGGCCGTGAACCGACCGATCTTCCTCGCCCACCTCGCACGGCGGGCGCTCGACCTGCGGCCGCCGATCGGGTTCGTGCGCGGTCTGATCGTCGACCACCGCGGCGAGCACCCCGGCACCGTCGACCTGAAGCACGGCGGCATCCTGATCGTGGGGAATATCGCCAGGGCGTGGGCGACCCGAGCCGGCGTCACGGCCAAGCGGACCCTCCACCGGCTGCGGGCGGCCGAGGGTGCAGGGGCCATCGATGCGGAGACCCGCGAGGGGCTCGAGGAGGCCTTCCGGTTCCTGTGGGAGGTTCGGCTGCGACACCACGTCGAGCAGATGCGGGCAGGTGAGTCGCCGGACGATTTCGTCGACCCCAAGACCCTCGGCGGGGTCGCCGGTCAGGGCCTGAAGGAGGCGTTCCGGATCATCGCGAGGGCGCAGAAAGAGTTGGCCGTCACGGCCGGGATCAAGATGCGTTAGCCAGAGGCATGGTCGGCGGGGCCGCTCTCGATGGCGAGGGCCGAACCCATCGCGTGATACCCGCCGTCCACATGGACCATCTCGCCGGTGATCCCCCGCGCCAGGTCCGACAGCAGGAACACGATCGCGTCGGCGACCGGCGTGGCGTCGGTGGGGTTCCATCCGAGCGGCGCGCGGTCGCCCCAGCCGTCGGCGAGCGCCTGGAACCCGGGGATCCCCTTGCCGGCGATCGTCCGCAGGGGGCCCGCGGACAGGGTGTTGACGCGGATCCCGTGAGGTCCGAGATCGCGCGCGAGGTACCGCGTGATCGACTCGAGCGAGGCCTTGGCCACGCCCATCCAGTCGTAGATCGGCCACGCGATCCGGGCGTCGAAATCGAGCGAGACGATCGCGCCCCCGTGCTCCCGCATGCGAGGGAGCATCCCCGCCGCGATCGCCTTCAGCGAGTAGGCGCTCGTCTGGATCGCGGTCGCGACGCTCTCCCAGGGGGTGTGCAGGAAGTTCCC
>CBRGMI010000201.1:0-3888 GCA_967797495.1 uncultured bacterium | reverse complement strand
CGTCGTCGCCCTGCTCGTCGTCGCCCTGCTCGTCGTCGCCCTGCTCGTCGTCGCCGGGAGGCGGATCGTCTGCGGGCGGGTTGACCACGGGCGGCGGCTCGACGACGGGGGGCGGGTCCTCGCCGGGCGGCGGTTCCACCACGGGCGGCGGGTCTACCACGGGCGGCGGCTCGTCGCCGGGCGGGTCGACCACGGGCGGCGGGTCAACCGGCGTGGGTTCGATTACGGGCGGCGGGGCAACCGGCGTGGGTTCGACGACGGGCGGCGGGTCAACCGGCGTGGGTTCGACGACGGGCGGCGGGTGGATGCCGTCATCTCCTTGGTGCGGAGGCGTCCACTCGAGCCAAACGTCTCTGCGTGTGTCCGCGGGTCCGAACGGCTCTTCAGTCGTGTGCGCAGCGGCCGGCTGGCCCGAGGCCTCGATCCTCGGGACCGGGGACAGTCCCATTTGGGCCAGGAAGGCAGAAGCGACATCGCGAGCACCCGGTGGGAGCTGTCCACTGATCGCGAGGCTCGCGCTTGCGGTGAAGACCGTAACCACGATCGCGGCTCCAAGTCTCGCACCGGCTCGTCTGCCTTTCGATGCGGCTCGTCGCACGGCAGGTCCTGGGATCGGAGTTCGGTTCGAGCGAAGCCTGGTGGTGACGACGGAGATAGCCTCGTTCGCGCTTACCTCTTCTTCAGGAGTCGCGGCGGCGCGAACCGCTTCAAGGAGCTCGCCGAAGTCGAATCCCACACCGAATTCTCCGACCGGCCTTCCGTCCAACCCCATCATCGCTCCATCCCGCGTCCAGCCCGGTCGAGGGCGAACACGTCGTCAGGATCCGCGTGGTCCCTCAAGCGCCTCAGCCCCTCGACCTCCGTCACGTGCGCGAGATCGAGCGGATCACCCCTGATCTCCGCGACTTCGGCCACATCGAGATCGCCCAGAGCGCGCAGGAGAAGCGCGTCGGCCTGCTGCGGCGCGAGCCTACTGATGCGGGCGATTGCGACGTCAACGGCGTGTCGTTCGGCGGAAACGTCATCGTCGTGCTCGCTCTTCGCGGTCGATCGGGCCGAACCGCTCTTCTCACGCGCCTCCACCAAGCGGCGCCTCGCGGCAGCGAACACCCACCGACGGAACGAGGTCTCGTTCCCTTCGAACGTCGGCAGGGCCGATGCGATGTCGCTCCACGTCTCGGAGGCAAGTTCCTCTGCACGATCGGGCTGGTGCGCACGGAGGTACCGCAGAACCTTGGGATGGAACTCTCGGCAGAGCGCTGCGACCGGCCACTCCAGGCCCATCTGCGCGGCTGCAAGTACGGTCTCGAACCGATCGGGCAGACCGATGTCGCTCACGACGAGCGGTTGAGCCGACTCACGCATGGCGGACGCCGAGATGACGGTCTCGTCTCGGACAGGCTCGCTGGCTGCTCCGCAACCCCGCGGGAGTCGGAAGCTGAATCGGGAACCGACCCCGAGCTTGCTCTCGACCTCGAGGTACGTGCCGTGCAGGTCCAGGATCTCGGACACGAGTGCGAGGCCGAGGCCCGTTCCTCGGGTGGATCGTGTGTTCGAATGACCTCCGCGGAAGAAGCGCTCCCCGATGTGGGACAACTCGTCGGGCGGTATCCCGGGTCCGTCGTCTTCGACCGCGACGAACGCCTCCCGTCCGTCGCTCATGGCGGAGATCTGGACGCGGCTTCCCGGCGGCGCGTACTTCGCGGCGTTCGTGAGCAGGTTCTCGACCACCCTTTCGATCAGGAGAGGATCGGCGTTGGCTGTGAGTCCTTCCTCGACGTCGAGATGAACGATGTGGTCGGTGAACAGACTTGCGAGGCGGTCGGTGACTCCGTCGAACAGCTCTTGAAGGGCGACATCCGCCGGTTCGACGTCGAGCTGGCCGGCCTCCAAGCGTCCGAAGTCCAGGAGCCCCGTAAGCATGCTGTCCAGGGTTGCGGCGTTCGCGTTCGATCGAGCCAAGAGATCGCGGCGCTCGTCCTCGGAGAGGACGTTCGAGCTGAGCTCGAGAGTCCGCCCGACGCCGGCGATCACGGTGAGAGGCGTACGGAGCTCGTGCGAGATGTTGGAGAGGAAATCGCTCTTCATACGGTCCAGCTCGGCGATGCGCTCCATCGACCGACGCTGGTGTTCGAACCGGCGAGCGTTCTCGAGCGCCACGGCCGCCTGGGTCGTCAACATCTGGAAGACCTCGATGTCCTGGGGGGACGGACCCGGGGGCTCCTCGATGCCAACCACCAAGATCGCTTCCACGCGAGCGTCAACAGGAATGGGAATGACCACCAGCGACGACAGGCCAAGCTTCTGAAGTGACTCCCGGAGTGCGTCACCGACGATGCCCACAACCACGGGCTGAGCCCCGCTCAACACGCGCTCGACGGCCTCGAAGCGAAGCGAGTCGATCCCCTGTGGAGGGTCTTCGGGGACGCCCGAAGGAAGGATCGCTCGATCGTATCCATCCTCCTGCACGTAGATCCGGGTCGTCGGAAAGCCCAGGGCAACGACCGAGTCCACGACGGCCCGGAGGACCACCAGGGGTTCGACCGCGCTCATGTCTCGTGCGGCTGCCGAGACCACAGCCAGAAGCGCCCAGCGACGCTCAGACTCAAGGCGCGCCTCCCTGTGGGCGGCCGTCTGACTCTTCAGCTGACCGACCAGCAGGTTCGCAAGGAAGGCGAGGACCCCAAGCACCGCCAGGTTCACCGGGTTCCATCTCGAGGCACCGAGGGCTGCCCAGTAGCTCGCGACGCTCAGCACGAAGAACACGGCCTGCATTCGAGGCGTGAAAGCGACCGCAAAGAAGAGTGTCGTGAGGGCGTAGAGGAACACGAGGGGCGACCCCGAGCCGCCTGTGGCCCAGACACCGATCGCGATCAGGGCGAGGTTCACAACCGACCAGGCGAAGACGACCGGCATCCCCCAGCGGGTTCGGAAGAGACGCTCGTAGGGCAACAGGGTCGCGAGTCCCGCGCTGACGGCGACGGCGACGAACAGCGATCCAAACAACGGTCCCATCTCCACATCGGTCCGGCGACCGACCACCAACACCGCGGCCGAGAGAAGCGGAACGAGCAAGATCGTCCTCATCCCGATGCTCAGCGTGTGGAGTTGCAGCGGGAGGACGCGCTCGTTCGAGCCCTCGGCTTGCTCGTTTCGGGCACCCCTCGACAACTCGGCAGCCGCCCTCACCTCGTCGAGTCGGCGCCCCGAGCGGGCTCGGGTGCGAAAGCGTGGAATCGGTTCCTCCATTCGAGCTACGGTACGTGTCGGCGGCGGGGGGATGAATCCGCCTATCGGACATTCCGGCAACGGTAGGACCCCAGGTCGGCTAGGCCGTGCGACGTCGCCCGCAAAGGGGAGCCCCCTAGTGCAGAAGGCGGACGGACCAACCAACCCGACTAGTTCGTTGGACCCGTAGCCTCTGCTAACCGTGCTCGTTGAGGCTCGACGATCGCGTGGGTTCCTTACGCGAAATGACTTCCGCCCGCGGTCGGACACCACCGAGTTGGGGCCCTCGCCTTGATCGCCTCCTCTCCCGAACATGTCGCCTGCGACTCACTCGGCACGGCCCATGGTCTGGAGGTGCTCGTCGGGTCGAGCTTCGACTACCGAGCCTTCGAGGTTGTTCCGGCTCGGGGCGTGCCACGGCCGCCCAGGACCCCTTTCCGCACGACTGAATGTCAGGCAGCGTCGTACGTCGTCTGGCCTCGAAATGGTCGATCGGTCGATTGACGCGCCTACCCTGTTCAACCCACTCTTGGCTGATCGGAGAAGGAGGCACCGTGAAGCGAGGCGTTCTGACGTTCGTGGTCATGTTCGTCCTCGCCGTGTCGGGCATCGCCACTGCCGGCGTCCTGGCCGGCGCCAAAGACGACAAGGCCGAGGAAA
>CBRGMI010000200.1:0-3921 GCA_967797495.1 uncultured bacterium | reverse complement strand
GGCCGGAACCGATGTCGTGACCTCGCGGCGCCATCGGCGGCGCCGCGAGGGTCCGACGGAGCAACCCAGCGGCGTCTGGTTCCCACGCTGGTACTGGCCGTCCTTCACCCTTCCCGGCGTTCTGATGCTGGCAGTCCTGTTCGTGCTGCCGGCCTACGTGGTCGTGTCGGTCGCGTTCGGCACCGTGGACTTCGAGAACTTCGGCCGGCCCGTCCCCTATTACGCGCCGTGGTGGTGGTCGTTCGATACGTTCAACCAGACGCTCAGCCAGTTCTGGGGAACCGACGCCATCTACCAGGATGCACTCATCCGCACGTTCGTCTACGTCTTCGCGGCGTCGGCGATCTGCCTCGTCCTCGGATACGCCGTGGCGTACTTCACCGCCCGGAAGGCGACCACCCACAAGGGCCTGGTCCTCATCCTCCTGATCTCGCCCCTGTGGATCAGCTACCTGATGCGCATCTACGCCTGGCAGGGCCTGCTCGACCGGGGTGGGCCGTTCAACGTCCTGCTCGGCCCGTTCGGCTTCCGGGACACCGACTTCCTGTCCGGCCTGCCGATCACCGTGATCCTCGGACTCGTGTACGGATACATCCCATTCATGATCCTGCCGATCTACGCCTCGCTCGATCGCATCCCGGAGAGCCTGCTCGAGGCGGGCCGCGACCTCGGCGGAAGCGGCGGTCAGACGTTCTGGCGCGTCACGCTGCCGATGTCCAGGCCCGCGATCCTCACCGGCATCGTCATCGTCACCTTGCCGATGTTCGGCGACTACTACACCAACGATCTGCTGGGCACGGCGAGGACGTCGATGTTCGGGAACCTGATCGCCACGCAGAACGAGCTCACCGGCGGCAAAACGAGGACGGCGTCGCTCGTGCTGATCCTATCCATCATCGTGCTGCTCCCGATGATGTACTACCTTCGCGAGACCAGGCGGGCCTCGGAGCATGGCGCGTGAGCACGACGCTGGAGTTGGGTTCCGAGCACACCCGCGCCCGCGGGTACTTCAAGAACCCATGGCGGAAGCCGCGAGTCCTGCAAGGCATCACGATCGCGTACCTGCTCTGGTCCATCCTCCCGGTCGTCATCGCCGTGATCTTCTCGTTCAACGACGGCCGTTCGCGTATCGTCTGGCAGGGCTTCTCGATGCGGTGGTGGACGGCCGACCCCACCGACTCGATCCTCCACGACCCGCAGATGCGGGCGGCGCTCGCCCAGACGTACAGGCTGGCGATCCTCGTGGTGCTGATATCGGTCCCGATCGGGACGCTGTTCGCGATCGGGATCGATCGGTGGCACGGACGTCCGGCTCGTGGCGCGAACTTCGTCATGTTGCTGTCGTTCGTGGTCCCCGAGATCATCCTCGGTACATCACTGTTCATCCTGATAACGACGCTGTTGAAGTTCGTGGACCTGGGGACGGAGGCACAGACCCTCGGGCTGGCGGTGTTCCAGGTCAGCTACCCGGCCGTGATCGTTCGTGCCCGGCTGCTGACCATCGGGCCCGAATACGAGGAGGCCGCGATGGACCTAGGCGCCATGCCGAACCAGGCGATCCGCCGGGTCCTCCTTCCACTCATCGCTCCCGCGATCCTGGCGAGCGTCGCGCTCGTGTTCGCGGACGTCGTGGACGACTTCGTGACGGTGAACGCGCTCTCGGGGGCCGCCAATAGCGAGACGGTCGCACAGAAGATCTACTCGGCCTCGAGGGCCTCCCCCACGCCCGAGGTCAACGCCGCCGCTACCGTCATGCTGGTCACGACCCTGCTGATCGTCTCGATCGGCCTGCTCCTTTACCGACGGTTCACGCGCGGCCAGGCCGGCGGCGGCGTCGCCGACTTGGCACAGCTCTGACGTCCGGCGATAGCCTGACGTGGTGAAGCCTCGCCGCTCAGGCGCCATCATCGCGATCTGGCTGGCGACGCTCATCGCCGGAACGGCGTGTGCCCGCGAACCCGACGCGTACGGGCCGCTCCGGCAGAAGACAACCCAGCCGATCCCGGGGACCCTCAGTTTCGTGCTCGAGCCCGTTGGCGACTTCCGCCCATCGTTCGATCCCGATGCCGCGTACGCGAACTTGGTCGAGCGCGCGCCGGGCGGGGTGACGATCACGCTCGCCACCGTCCACGACACGGACTTCGGGACCACGTGGGGCCCGGCCTGGGTGCTGTTCGCGCGCGACATCTGCTTCGCCACCTCGAAGGGTGACATCGTCTCGCCGGCACGGTCGGGCAACGACGCGTGCGGCGACGCGAACCTGTGGGTGCAGGTGATCGACGCCGGAGACGGACGCTCGCTCGGTTCGTTCACCGCGTACGATGGCACCACGACCTGGGTGCCGGACCGCGAGGGCGACCCCGCTCAGGTCAGTGGCACCACTCGATTCCACTGATCGAGCCACCGCGCCTGCTCGGCGGGCCCGAACCCGACGAGCATCTGGCCTCCCGCGAACGCTTCCTCCGAGAGGATCGCGTTCCGAAGGGTCGGCGGCACCGCCTTGTGCCAACGGAAGGAGGGGTTGGCGAATGCGTCCTCGGTCGCGCCGCGGAGCGGGGGCTGGTACCCGTTCCACGCGAAGTTGTTCATCGCCGTGTCGAAGTCGAGGAGGTGGTTGACGAACGCATGCGCGAGCACGGGGTTCCGTCCTCTCGCGCAGACCGCCGTCAGGTCGCAGCCCACGACGAGGCCGGGGCCCGACGGCACACGGTAGCGGAGCTCTCGAGCGACGCGGGCCCCCGCCCCAGGCTCGTACCGATCGGCGTAGCGAGGCGCCGTTAGGACGTCTCCCGACCACGCCTGGTGCGCGACGAACTCGCCCTCGGGAAGGCCTTCCTCGGCGCCGTCGATCGTGAAGCGGAGATCCGCGACGCGCACGGCCTCCTCGAGCGCGTCCGCGGCCCGCGCGAGGCCCGCGTCGGTCGCCGCCTTGAGGTCCACGACTCCGTCGCGGATGAGCGCCAGTGAGAGCGCCTCCAGGTACGCGTCGTAGACCCCCAGCCGCCCGCGGTATCGGTCGTTCCAGAGGATCGCGAACGGATCTCGAGCATCGGGAGCATCGGTCGACGCGACGAGGTCGTCACGCCAGCCCACCCCGCTCGAATAGACCGTGTACGGGACGGAATACGCAAGGCCCGGGTCGTAGAAGGGCCGGTCGGCTCCCCGGAACCACGACCACAGGTTCATCACGTTCGGCAGATAGTCGTGGGTCAGCGGTCGCAGGAGCTTCGCGCCGATCAGATCGGGCAAGACGTCGATCGTGGCGAAGAAGACGTCGAAGTCGGCCCCGGGCTGCTGCAAGCGCGCGATCGCCTCGTCCATCCGTTCGAAGCTCTGGACTTCGATGTCGACGTTCGCGTCGGCGAAACGACGAGTGAAGGCGTGGAGGACCTTCGTCGCCAGGTAGTCCTTCCACTCGTAGACGCGGAGCGTTGCGTCTCGCTCGACCGGCAGTCCGCTCTCAATCGCCGGAACCGGCGTGGCGATTGTGGCACGGGGCGCGGCCCGCGTGCACGCGGCAAGGAGCGAACCGAGCGTCGGGATGGAGACCGCACCGACCGCCGCGGCGCGCAGAAACGTCCTGCGGGGGATCCCCGAACGTCCTTCGCGTGGCCGCATCCGCCTTCCCCTCCGGGGCCGAGGCGTCTCCGCCAGAGCCTACGCCCGTGGGTCCCTAGGCGTCCTCGAGCTCGCCCGGTTGGATGACCGCCGTCCCCCGCGCTCGGAGCTGCTGCGGACTCGCGAGGAACTCGCGAGACACGTCGCCGCAGCCGCGGCAGCTCAGTCTGAATTGCCCGCACGTGAGGTCATCGACCTTCTCATACATCAGACGACCGACCCCGAGGTCGTCGTCGCCGAATTCACCTACCCGTGGCACTCCTAGGAGCCGCTGAGCGTTGGCTGCGTGTTCGTCGTTCGTGT
>CBRGMI010000199.1:0-3949 GCA_967797495.1 uncultured bacterium | reverse complement strand
CTCGGCCAGATGTTGGTCATCATGACCGGCGGGATCGACCTCAGCGTCCCCGGCACCATGAGTCTGGCGGCGGTGATCATCGTTGGGGTCGGGGACGGATCGAACGAGAACATCTGGATCGCCGTCGCCACCGCGATCGCCGTCGGGGCGCTGATCGGACTCGTCAACGGACTCCTGATCGGCGGGCTCAAGCTGAACCCACTCATCACCACCCTTGCGGTGGGTCTGATCGTGGCCGGCGTCGTGAATCGCTACGCGAGCACGTTTCCGGTCCAGAGCCGGGTGCCGCCGGGCCTGTCCGACTGGATCTCGACCCGCATCTTCGGCGTGAGCCCCGTCTTCTGGTCCGGTGCCGGGCTCACGGTCGTCCTGATCGTCGGCCTTCGCTACACGGCGGTGGGTCGCCGGTTCCAGGCGGTGGGGGCCAACCCGGTGGCCTCCCATATCGTGGGTGTCCGGGTGAACCTGAACCAGATCCTGGTCTACGTGGTGGCCGCGGTCTTCTACGCGATCGCCGGCGTCGCGCTAGCGGGGCTCCTGCGGAACCCGGGGGTCGGCGCCGGCACGACGTATCTCCTGGGCCCGATCGCGGCCGTGGTGATCGGCGGCGCTTCCCTCACCGGAGGTCTGGCCAGCCCGCTTTCCACGTACGTGGCCGCCCTGTTCCTGACCGGTCTCAACCAGATGCTGCGGGTGATGGGGCTCCCCACCTCGCTCCAGTTCGTCGTATTCGGTCTGGTCATCATCGGAGGGATGCTCGTTTCGGGCGACCGCATCATCCGCGGTGTCGAGCAGCTCCTTCGGGAGCGGAGACGCCCGGAGGACGCGCACTCGCAACCCGTCCCAGGTCCGATGTGATCGATGGAGAAGGAGGCGCCCATGTGAGGTGAACGACCGATCCGTGACACGAGGAGATCGACTAGGGAGGAGGACCATGCAACGGATCAGGATCGCCGCGGTCATCGCAGCGCTGGCGTTGATGGCGGCGGCGTGTGGCGGTGACGACAACGGCGAGACGACGGCGACCGGAGCGACCCAGGGTCAGACGGCCACCGGCGCGACGGGGGCCCTCGCGGAGTTCGGGGAGAGTACCGACGCGGACCCTGCGCTCATCGAGAAGGCGCTGGGCCCCGTGGACCCCTCGGATGAGGCGAGCTGGAACATCATCCTGGCCTCCATCGCACGGGCCGATCAGGATGTCGATCAGGCCACGATCGACAAGGCGATGGAGTGTTGGAGCAGCAAGGAGTGTGACACCGGCACCGGTGGCGATGTGGTGATGGGCTACGCAGACGGCGGCGGGGACACGGTGAACGTCTGGCGTGCGGTGAGCCATATGGAGGCGATCCTCCAGGCACTCACCTATCCGGAGATCGGGACCATCGTCTCCACCGAGGCCGATTTCAATCCCGATCCGGCCGTGCCCGCCAACGACATCCGGTTCCTGATCCAGCGGGGAGTGGACTTCATCGTCGGGTACCCCGACGCGGGGGTGGCCATCGCCGACGCCATCAAGGAGGCCGACGACGCGGGGATCCCCTACGTCTCGTTCTCGGCAGGCTGGGTCGGTCTTCCCGGTCAGGATGGCGCCCTGGTTCCGGGTGAGGACTATCTGACCGTCGTCGGCGAGGATCTGTGTGCTCTCGGGCAGAGCTTCGCTCAGGTGCTGGACGACGGCGTGGGCACCGGAGACGTGGCGCTCCTCGGCGGAACGCCGGGTAACGCCCTGTCCCTCGGATGGCAGCAATGTGCGATCTCCGGGCTCTCGGACTCGATCAATCTGGTCAACCCGCCGGCCAACTCGGACAGTACGACCGGTGACACCAGTTGGTATCCCCCGGCGATCCCCGGCGTCTTCCAGGGGCTGCTGACGACCGACCCGGACATCAAGGGTTACGCGTACGAGTATGCCGATGGCATGTACATCGGATTGCAGACCTACAAGGACCTGGGCATACCGGTGAAGAACCTGACCCTCGCGTTGCGAACCGACGAACAGAACCTCTTCTGCGACTGGGCCGAACGCGACGAGCCCACCTACAACATCTGGTACTCGGCCGGTGGCAACTTCCAGTCACGGGTCGGGGTCACGGCGGCGATGATGTCGCTGCAGGGTGCCGAGATCCCGGCTGAAGTGGTCGTGCCACACGTCATGCGGGAGGTGACGGCAGCGGACTGCGATCCCAACCGTGTGAACGAGGCGGTTTCCGGGACCTCGCTGGTGCCGGACCCGGTCCTGCAGGCGATGTTCGCTAGCTGATGGAGAACGGCGATCTCGGAGGAGGGTCGGCCGGCGGCGACCTCGTTCTCGAGCTGAGCGGGGTCTCCCGACAGTTCGGGGCGGTACGAGCGCTGACGGATGTCAGCTTCGATTGCCGCGCGGGCGAGGTTCACGCCGTCGTCGGCGAGAACGGGTCGGGCAAGTCGACCCTCCTCGGGATCGCCAGCGGGTTCGTCGACCCCGATCTGGGCACCGTCCGGATCGGGGGCGAACCCCTTCGCCGGGATTCCCCGGCGCAGGCCAGGAAGCTCGGCCTGGCCATGGCGTATCAGGACACCTCGCTGATCCTGCCCGAACCCGTGAAGAACAATCTCTTCCTGGCGGCGCCCGAGGATCGGCGACCGCGGTTCTGGAAGAGGAAGCGGTGGGCGAGGAAGGTGCTGGCCGAGTTCGATCTCGACCTCGAGTTGTTCCCGGACGCTCCTGCGGGTTTCCTCTCCCTGGCCGATCGCCAGCTCTTCGAGGTGGCGAAGGCGCTGGTCGTGGATCCGAAGGTGCTGCTGCTCGACGAGCCGACCACGGCCCTGGGACCGGACGAGGTCGATGCCCTGCACCGGACCGTCGCCGACTGCAGCCGGCGTGGCGTCGGCGTGGTGTACGTGAGCCATCGTCTGCCGGAGGTCCTCGAGGTCGCCGACCGCATCACCGTCCTTCGCGACGGCAGGAACCAGGGGACGTTCGACGCGAGGGCCACGACCGAGGCGGAGCTCGTCGAGCTGATCGTCGGTCGCCCGTTCGAGGCCGCGTTCCCCCCACCCGCCCCCGAGGTGGACCAGCGTCGCGACGTGCTCGTGGTCGACGGCCTCCAGGGCCAGTCGTTCGGGCCGGTCAGTTTCACCCTGGACGCCGGCGAGATCGTGGGCATCGCCGGCGCCGAGGGCAACGGCCAGCCACAGCTCTTCGACTGTCTGGCCGGCCGCCAGCCGCCGAAGGCGGGACGGGTGGTCTGCGACGGCAAGGATCTGTCGCTGATCTCGACCCACGAAGCGGTCGGAGCCGGGGTCATGCTGCTGCCCGGTGATCGCAAGCACGAGGCTCTGATGCCCGTGCTCGGCGTCAAGGTGAACACCACGATCCAGTCGTTGCGCCGCTTCTCCCTGCTCGGCGTCCTGAGGCGGCACAAGGAGCGGCGGGCCGTCACCGACCTCGTCGCACAGCTGGAGATCCGAACGCCGTCGATCGAGCAACCGGTGGAGTTCCTCTCGGGGGGCAACCAGCAGAAGGTCTCGGTCGCGCGCAGCTTCTTCAAGGAGCCGTCGGTGATCCTCGCCTACGAGCCGACGCAGGGCGTCGACGTCGGCTCCCGCTTCGACATCTACAAGGCCCTTCGCACGCGCACCGACAAGGGAACGGCGATGCTCGTCAAGTCGAGCGACCCCATCGAGCTCTCGGGACTGTGCGATCGGGTGCTCGTCATGTCTCGGGGGCAGATCATCGAGGAGATCCCCGGCGACGAGCTCGACGAGCTGCGCATCGTCGAGGCGATGGTGCGGGGGCCCGGTCTGTCCAAGGCGGGGCGATCCCCCCTGGGCGTGGCGATGCCGAGGGGCCCCTCGTCGAACGGGGTGGCATGAGCCGTCGCGTCGACGCAGCGCGCCGCGCCGTCCGCAAGGTCATCCGCGACGCACGCGACAAGAACAAGTGGCGGAAGATCGTCAAGTTCCGCCT
>CBRGMI010000198.1:0-3953 GCA_967797495.1 uncultured bacterium | reverse complement strand
CATGAACACGAGCCGTCTTGCGATCAGGCGGCCCATCGGCGGCTCCTGGACCCGGATCGACGACCCGCTGGATCAGCCCCTGGAAAGCGCGTAGTAGTCCCACGTGAGGATGTAGAGCGGGTTGAACACCTGGCCCTGGATGTCCTTGCGGAAATACGTATCGTCCAGCTGCTGGCCGACCGGGATGATCGGCGGATCGACCCGGGTCATGATGTCCTGTGCCTCGTACATCTCGTCTGTGAGCTTGGCGTCGTCGGTCTGACTGAACCCGTCGTAGATGATCTCGTCCACACGGTCGTTGTGGTAGTAGCCGCTGTTGTAGCAGGGGCACTTGTCCGGCGCTGCGTCGGAATTGAAGATCACCCACGAGTAGTCGGACGGGTCGTTGTAGTCGGGCCACCAGCCCCAGTAATACATGTTGGCCCGCTCGCTCACCGGACGGTCGGTCGTGAGATCGGCGTTCATCGCCGAGAACTCCTTCTCGATCAGCCGAAGATGGAGCCCCACCTTCTCGAGCTGCTGCTGCATCACGAGTCCGGCCTCCTTGCCGAAGCCCGTGTAGTACTCGTAGGTGAGCTCGGTCCCGGGCTGGACACCCGCCTGGTCGAGGAGCTCCTGGGCCTTCTGGATGTCGGTGTCGTACAGGAACACGTTCGGGTCGTGCGTGAACAGCAAGTCGGGGAACGGACCATTCCCGCGTTCGAGCGTGTTCTTGCTGACGGTGTTGAGGAAGTCCTCGTAGGGGAACAGGTAGTTCATGGCCTGCCGGGCCTCCGGGCTCGCGAGCGGCCCGTACGCCCCGAGGATGATGTAGGTCATGTCGAGGTTCTTGAAGTCGCCGACGACGAACCGCCCGTCGCTCCGCACGGCGGCGGTGTCCTCGGCGGTCCCCGCGTACGCGATGTCGACCTCGCCCGACTCCAGGAGCTGCCGCCTGGTCGAGCCCTCGGGGATCGACCGGATGATGATCGTGTCGAAGTGAGGACCGTCCCATCCGCGCCAGTAGTTCTCGTTGCGCTTGAGGATGACCTGGTTGCCGGGCTCGAGCGTGTCGAGCACGTACGGGCCGGTCCCGACGGCGTGCGACAGCAGGTACTCGTGCCCCTGGTCGGTCTCGCCCGTCGAGTGCTCCTCGAAGACCTTGGGGCTCACCAGCCCGGTGCCGTACTGCGCGGCCATCACGAGGTCGAAGTGCGGATACGGGTACGCGAGGTCGAACCGGATCGTCTGGGGATCGACGACCACGATCTGTTTCTCGGGCTTGGGCAGGAACGAGCCGAGGATGAACTGCGTTCCGAGCTCGATCGTGATCGTGCGCACGTAGTTGGTCTTGACCGCCTCGGCGTCCAGAGGTGTGCCGTCGCTGAACGTCACCCCCGGATGCAGGTGGAAGGTCCAGCTCGACGAGTCCGCGTTGGCCTCCCAGGTGTCCGCGAGCAGTGGCTCCACCTCGCTGGCGCTGTCGCCCTTGAGACGGATCAGGCTCTCGTAGATGCCGCGCCAGATCAGGGCCTCGCTCAACAGATAGGCGCTGGCCGGATCGAAGTCGGCGTTGAACGCGTCGACGGCCACGACGAGCGTGTTCGGATCGCGATCGAGCGGCGGGCTGGTCGAGCCGCTGGCCCCTCCGGAGTCCTCGCCGGTGCCCGTGCAGGAGGCCGCGAGCACCGCGACCGTCGCGAACAGCGCGAGCCAGAACGAACGACGTTGCATCATGAGCGGCTTCCCCCTCGAGCGACTGATGGGCGGTTCTAGCATTCGACCGAGCGCTCGGTCAACATATACTCGCGTTCGTGGCCGAAGAGGTCGTGGGGCGGGAGAGTCGCGGGATCGAGACGCGGCAGCGCATCGTCGAGGCGGCGTGGGGGGTGATCGCCGAGCGCGGACTGGCCGGGCTCACCACGCGGCATGTGGCGCGAGCCGCCAGCATCTCGCACGGCATGTGCCACTACTACTTCGAGACCAAGGACGACATGATCCTCGCCGTTGTCGATCAGGCGAGGCGGTACTGGATCGATCCACTGGAGCGGCTTCTGGACGGCAGGGTCTCGCCGAGCGAGAAGCTCGAGGCGGTGATCCGGTGGATGGCCGAGCCCGCGACGCGAGAGGTGATGCGCGTGCATCTCCAACTCATGGCGCACAGCGAGTACGACGATCGCCTCCGCGAACGCATGTCCGCCGAGTACGCCCGTTGGCAACGCGGCTACGTCCGTTTGTTCCGTGAGCTCAAGGAGGCGGGGTCGATGATCCCCCAGGCGGACGAGCAGACGTTGGGCATCGGATTCGCGACGCTCGCCGACGGCCTGGTCGACCAGCAGTCGCTCGATCCTTCGCTCGAGCCGGCCGGCGTCATGCGAGCTTTCCTCGCCCCGTTCGTTCCCTCCGTCGCCTGACGAACCGGCGAACCTCGGGCGGAGCCCCGGCTCAATCGGGGGGCAGTTCGGGCTCCTCGTTGGACTCCTCGATGCTCGACCGTGCCGTCACGACGGACGTGTCCAACGACAGCACCCGCTCCAGCCCCGCGATCTCGAGCACCCTGCGAGATCGCGACTCTTCCGGCGCGACGACCCGCAGCACCTGGGCCCGCCAACCCAGCCGGTGGTCGAGCTCGGCGAGCATCCGGACACCGGCGCTGTCGAGGTAGGACACCTCCGAGAGATCGATCACCAGGCCGAGCGCCTCGTTCGGGACGCCGCGAAGGAGCGCGTTGGTGATCTCGGCCGCGTTCGACAGGTCGATCTCGCCCGAGAGGCCGGCGACCACGACGCCGTCCTCGACTCCGATCGTGACGTTCGGGTGCTCCGTCACACCGAGACCGAGCCTCGAAGGGTCCGCCGCATCGTCACGACGGTGCCCCGCTCGCTCCGCTCGATCCGCATCGAGGGCGCGAGCGCCTCGATCAACGCCAGCCCGCGGCCGCCGTCCTGGCCCCGTCGCTCGCGCCAGCGGCCGAAGTCGCGGACGACGACCTCGACGGCGCCGTCGTCGCGACGGGCCTCGATGTCCACGGTCCCGGCGCTCGGGCCGTACGCGTGGCGGATCGCGTTCGAGCAGGCCTCGGCGCAGGCGAGCACGAGATCGTTCGTGTCCTCGAGCTCGACCCCGATGCCCCGGAGCCAGCCCCCGAGCGCGCGGCGCATCCTCGCGAGCTCGGCCGGCTCCGCCGGCATCCGGAATCGGAAGGCCTCGTCCCGAACGCGCAGCCGTTCCATCGCGAGGAGCGCGATGTCGTCGGCGGCCTCGCTCGGGGCCAGCGCGGTGATCAGCGCACGACACACGGTCTCGACCGGTCGTCCCGGGTCCAAGCCGGCGGCCGCGAGCAGTCGCTCCAATCCCTCCTCGAGCGCGATGTCCCGCCGATCGATGAGGCCATCGGTGTAGAGGACGACCTTGGCTCCGGGGTCGATGTCGACGACGACCTCCTCGTACACCCAGCCGGTGGCCACGCCGATCGGCGGCTGCTTCGGGAGGTCGAGGTACCGGGCTCCTTCGGCGTCGATCGCGATCGGTGGCGGGTGTCCCGCGCCGACGAAGCGGACGGCGCCCGACGCGGGGTGGACCTCCGCGTACGTCATCGTCGCGATCTCGTCGGGTGCGACCACGCGCAGGACCGCATCGGCGTGCGCGACGATGTCGGCCGGCTGGTGCCCCTCGAGCGCGTAGGCGCGCACCGCCATCCGGAGCTGCCCCATCACGCTGGCCGCCTCGAGCCCGTGCCCCGCGACGTCGCCGATCACGAGCCCGACCCTGCCGCCGACCAGCGGGATCACGTCGTACCAGTCGCCACCCGCCTTGAACCCGACCTCGGCCGGCTGGTATCGCGCGGCGAGTTCGAGCCCGTCGACCGTCGGGAGGTCCTGGGGCAGCAGCGCGCGCTGGAGCGTGTCGGCGATCAGGTGCTGGCGGTCGTAGTCGACGCGTTCGGTGACGTCCTGGACGACGCCGAGCATCCG
>CBRGMI010000197.1:0-3973 GCA_967797495.1 uncultured bacterium | reverse complement strand
CAGACGGGAGGGGTGGACGACGTTCAAGCCGCTCGACGGCGAGGGCCGGTTCACGGACGATGCTCCGGCGCTCGTTCGCGGCGCCTTCTTCAAGGACGCGGATGAGGCCATCATCGCCGACCTGCGGTCGCGCGGGCTGCTGCTGCGGGCGGGGACGATCGTCCACGCCTATCCGCTTTGCTGGCGATGCGACACGCCGCTGATCTACATCGCCAGGGGCTCCTGGTACGTGGGGACGACCGCCGTCAAGGACCGGCTGCTCGCGGTGAACGAGGAGGTCGACTGGTATCCGTCGCACATCAAGCACGGGCGCTACGGCGACTGGCTCGAGAACAACGTGGACTGGGCGCTCTCACGCGAGCGCTACTGGGGCACCCCGTTGCCGATCTGGCGATGCGACCAGGGACACGACACCGCGATCGGGTCGCTCACGGAACTCTCCGAGCTTGCAGGCCGCGACGTGACCGGGATCGACCCGCATCGTCCGGCGATCGACGAGGTGTCGGTCGCGTGCCCCATCTGCGGTGGCAACTCGACCAGGGTCCCGGAGGTGATCGACACCTGGTACGACTCGGGCGCGATGCCCTACGCGCAGTGGGGCTACCACCCGGAGCTCGGGCGCGGGCTCGAACGGTTCCGCGAGCGCTTCCCCGCCGACTTCATCGCCGAGGCGATCGACCAGACCCGCGGCTGGTTCTACACGCTGATGGCCGAGGGCGTGCTCCTGTTCGATGCCACGACCTACCGCACCGTGGTGTGCCTCGGGCACCTCGTCGACCGGGACGGGCGCAAGATGTCGAAGTCGCTCGGCAACACCGTGGACGCGTTCGAGGTCATGGACCGGCAGGGTGCGGACGCGCTCCGCTGGTTCCTGCTCACGGGAGGCTCGCCGTGGTCGTCTCGCCGGGTCGGCCTGGAGATGTTCGACGACGTCGTCCGGCAGTTCCTGCTCCCGCTTTGGAACGTGTACTCGTTCTTCGTCACGTATGCGAACGCGAGCGGGTTCGACCCGGCCGAGGGGGAGGACGCGCCCGTCGAGCAGCGGCCGCTCCTGGACCGATGGGTGCTGTCGCAGCTCTCGCGGACCGAGACCGCGGCCCGCGAGGGCCTGGAGGCGTACGACGCGACCGGCGCCGGCCGGCGGATCGCCGACTTCGTGGACGACCTGTCGAACTGGTACGTCCGGCGCGCCCGCCGCCGATTCTGGGACCCCGCCGGCGAGGGAGGCGGCGACGTCCGCGCGGCCTTCCTCACACTGCACGCGTGCCTCGTCAGCCTCTCGCAGCTGCTCGCGCCCTTCACGCCGTTCCTCGCGGAGACCGTGTGGCGCAACCTGGCCGCCGGGCGCGACGGCGCGCCGGACTCCGTGCATCTGTCGGACTATCCGACCGCCGACGAGCGACTGGTGGATCCGACACTCGACGACGCAATGGCCGCGGTCCGCCAGATCGTCGAGCTCGGCCGCCGCGTCCGGACCGAGACCAAGGTGCGCGTGCGGCAGCCGTTGCTCGAGGCCGTCGTGCACTACGCCGGGGACCGCGCGGCCCTCGAGCCGTTGCTCGATCTGGTCGGCGAGGAGCTGAACGTGAAGCAGGTGCTGTTCGCGGAGACCGCCGAGCAGCTCGGCCGGTGGCGCGCCAAGCCGAACTTCAAGGTCCTCGGGCCCCGGCTGGAACGTAGGGTCAAGGAGGTGGCGGCGGCGCTGGAGCGAGACGACGGGTCGCTGGCCGCCGCGCTCGCCCACGGCGATCCCGTGCGGGTCGACCTGGGGTCCGAACGGGTCGAGCTCGCGCCCTCGGATGTCGACCTCGTCCAGGAGACCGTCGAGGGTTGGGGGGTCGCGAGCGACGGCGGCATCACCGTCGCGCTCGAGCTCGAGCTGACGCCCGAGCTCCGGGCCGAGGGCCTCGCCCGCGAGCTGGTGCGAGCGATCCAAGACGCGCGCAAGGCCGCCGGCCTCGACGTCGGCGATCGGATCGTGCTCGGCCTTGGGGTCGAGGGTCCGGCCGCCGAGCCGCTCGACGCGGCGATCGGCGCGCATCGAGCGTGGATCGGCGGGGAGACCCTCTCCGTGGAGATCGTCGACGGGACCGCGCCCGATGCGACGTTCGAGCAGACCTTCGAGATCGAGGACGCTCGGGTGAGGGTCAGCCTCCGGCGGGCGTGAGCGCGAGCGGAGAAGCTCGGCTCGGAGGTCGAGCCGAGGCCGGGGCGTTCGGCTCAGTCCTCGCCCCAGAAGAGCTCGCGCAGCGAGCGTTCGCGTCGCTCGGTCGCGGGCGCCCCCTCCGTCGAGAAGACGGGCTCGGTCCCGGAATCGACGACGATCGGCGGCGCCTCCGACGGGAGGTCGTCATCGTCCGCCCGCCCGATCTCGACCGGCGGACCGCTCGCCCCGAGCCGCTCCCGGATCTCGGCGGCCGAGGCCGGCTCGAGGTCCTCGGGGGGCGCCGCCGCGGACACCTGGGAAGGGCTGGAGGCCGACGCTCGTTCGCCCGCGGCGTCCGACTCGGCCGAAGGACGGACCTCCGGTACCGACGTCGGCGTGGCGGCGGAACGTGCGGCGTCGTGCGCCGAGGGCGCCTCGGCCCGCTCGCGGATCGCGACCACCATCTGCTTGATCTCTTCCGCGTGCCCCTGGACGAGACCGCCGAGGCTCTGGAGGAACTCCCGTTCCCGATTCAGGAACGGGGCCACGGCCCCCCGGGCGTCGCCCGGGCCGGCGCCGGCCGCGGCCCGGATCTCGGCGGCCTGCTCGTGGGCACGCCGAACGATCTCGTCGGCCTCGGCGTGCGCCCGGGCCACCAGGGCGGCGGCGTCGCCGGTGGAGCCCGCGACGGACTGGGACGGCTGTCCAACGGCCGGCCGCAGGCGCTCGAGCTCCTCGAGGTAGGAGGACAGGCCCTCGGTGATCCGGTCCAGAAACGCGTCGACGTCGCGCTCGTTGTACCCCCGGAACGCCAGGCGGAACTCCACCTGCTGCACCTCTTCGGGCGTGATCCGGGCGCCGGTCGCCGGGGCGTCGTCCGTTCCCTTCTTTCTCCGCATGCAGTGTCCCCCTCCGTCAGCAGTTCAGCGCGGCCCGCAGGACGATAAGGATAACGAACGCGATGAGGATGGAGAGGTCGAGCCCGACGCCACCCGCCCGGACCGGCGGGATCAGCGCCCGGAGGGGGCGCAGCACCGGCTCGGTGACGTCGTCGAGCAGATCCAGGATCGTCCGAAGCGGCCCGGAATACGGCGGGCGGAACCCGAACATGTACGCCCACGAGATGATCACGCGGGCGAACAACAGGAACGTGTAGATCGTCAGGACGATGCACAGGAGGCTGAGCAGCGCGTTCTCGGCGGCGGTCATCGCGGACGGGTCGAGCGATCGGGCGCCGTCAGAACTGGTTGTAGAGGTCGCCGCCGGCGATGCGCTCGCGGTCCTCGGCGGAGACGTCCACGTTCGCGGGCGTCAACAGGTAGACCCGGTTGGCCACCATCTCGATCTTGCCGTCGAGCCCGTACACGAGCCCGGACGCGAAGTCGACGAGCCTGCGGGCGATCGTGTCGTCGGTGCTCTGCAGGTTCATGATGACCGGGATCCCGTCCTTGAATCGATCGGCGATGTCGCGCGCCTCGTTGAAGCGGCGCGGCTCCGACTTGTGGATGGACCCCGCGGTCGCGGGGCGACTCGACGGGATCGTTCGTACGATCCCCTCGTGCTGCGGCTCGAGCTCCACCTCGCGGACGGCCTGCGGTCGCTGGAAGCGACGGACCTCGGCGGTCTCGGGGGCGGCGCCGACCTCGTCGAGCTCCTCGAACTCGTCGTCCTCGACGAGGCCGAGATAGGTGAGCGTCTTCTTCCACACGCCTGGCATCACGTCCTCCCTGTAATCTCCGGGCGCCGTGCCCCGAACAAGGCCGTGCCGATCCGGACCATCGTAGCGCCTTCCTCCACCGCAACCGGGTAATCGAGCGACATTCCCAT
>CBRGMI010000196.1:0-3985 GCA_967797495.1 uncultured bacterium | reverse complement strand
TCGTCGCGGAGCTGGACGCCCTCGGCGCGCGAAAGCACCTCGCGCGCCTCGATGACCGAGAACGGCTGCTCGAACGTCGCGTGCAGGGTCACGCTGTGACCGACCGCCACGGGCACGCGGACACACGTCGCCGAGATGTCCAGGGACGGCAGCGACAGGATCCGCTTCGCCTCGCGCTGCACCTTGATCTCCTCGAACGTGAACCCGCTCTGCTCGTCGAACACGTCGATCTTGGCGACCACGTTGTAGGCGATCGTCTTGCCGACCACGTCGCCGACCGGCAACGCGTCTTGATCGGGGTGCGCGAGGTCCTCCTCCATCCCGTGGAGCTTCCCGACCTGCTCGGCGAGCTCTCGGACACCTTTCGCGCCCGCGCCCGAGACCGACTGGTACGAGGACAGGCTCACGGCCCTGAGGCCGGCGGCCCGGTGCATCGGCGCGAGCGCCATCAGCGCGGTGATGATCGTGCAGTTCGGCACCGCGTAGACCCTCGCGCCGCGTTCGAGCGCCTCGGGGTTCACCTCGGGGATCACGAGCTCGGCCCACGGCTCCATGCGGAACGCGCTCGAGTTGTCGACCACGGTGGTGCCGGCCTCGGCGGCCTGCGGCACCCAGGTCTGGGCGATCGCGCTCCCGCAGCTCGACAGCGCCAGGTCCACGCCCTCGAGCGCCTCGGGCGTGAGCAGGCCGACCGTGTGCTCCCGGTCTCGGAACCGGAGCCGGGTGCCCGCCGTGCGCTCCGAGGCGAGCAGGCTCAGCTCGTCCAACGGGAAGTCGCGCTCCTCGAGGATCTCGAGCATCGTCCGGCCGACCGCACCGGTGGCACCCACGATCGCGACACGCATGCCGCTCATGGTACCGGCGGGACCTGGCGTGACCTGGCCCGCCGGGGGTACGTTCGAGGCGTCGAGGTGCCTGAGGAGGCTGCGATGGGAGACATGGACGTTGTCGACGAGCTCGAGACGAAGGCCAGTCATCACCACGAGGCCGCGGTGCACGACCACAAGCACTTCCACGTGACCCACTACCTGCATCGGGGCGAGAACTGGGGGCACCTGCTGTCCACCCACGTGCACGAGCACAACCATCCCGAGCTGGAGCACGTGCACATGCCGCACGAGGACGTCGAGAAGGAGCACCGGCGCGAGGGGCACATCCACGACCACGCCCGGCCCGCCGACTCCCCCGCCTGACCTCCGGTCCGCCGCTGCCACCTCGTAGCATGCTCGGGCGATGACCGACGACACGGCACCCTCGCCGGAGATCACGCTCAGCTATCGGGGCGAGCTCGTCCGGCTGGCCGCGATCGACCCGGATGCGGACGCGGAGACCTTCGCCGCGTGGTTCGACGACCCGGTGAGCACGCGGCTGGCGGGGTTCCGGCCGGTGTGGCCGATGAATCGGGCGAGCGCGCAGGAGAGGCTCGAGGAGTGGGTGAAGGCGTCGCCGGGCGCGATCAACTTCGCGGCGCGCACGATCGCCGACGACCGCCTCGTCGGCGGCATCGGGCTGATGGACATCAACCACCCCGACGGGAACGCGCAGCTCGGCCTGTCGGTCTACCGGCAGGACGACTGGGGTCGCGGCTACGGCGGGGAGATGATCGTCCTCGCGCTCCGCTACGCGTTCAACGAGCTCAACCTGCACCGCGTGTGGCTCACGACGAGCGACTTCAACGAGCGCGCACTCAAGCTGTACGAGAAGCTCGGGTTCCGCCACGAGGGACGCGGTCGCGAGCACATCCTGCTCGACGGCACGCGGTGGGACATCGTCTACATGGGGATCCTGCGGGACGAGTTCCTCGGCTGAGTGCCGCGGCTGAGCGCCGCGGGCCGCCTACGCGAACTGCCAGGAGTCGAGCATGTCCCGGAACACGACCGCGCTCGTGTCGAACCCCTCCTGGAGATCGTTCAGCGTGACCCGCCACCCGACGTCGTTGCTCACCGTGACGACCTCACGCATGAGGAACCTGTCGCCGCCCTCGGACGCGACCGAGACGTCCCACTGCAACGCGTCGGCGCCGTCGAGCTTCGCCTCGCTCGCCGGCCCCGGCGTCAGCCCCGCGTCCTTGTCGCGCTGACGGACGAACTCCGACCATTGATCGAGCCCGACCCCGGTCTCCAGGTCGACGGCCTCGACCACCACGGTCGCCGAACCCGTGGGCGGGGCGAACTGGTCGAGCGTCACGTCGGCGCCGAACTGCGCCGGACCCGCCTCCCAGCCGCTGGGGACCAACAGGCAGTAGCCGAAGTTCGCCGACTCGAAGTTCGTATCCCCGCACGCGTCGGGCCGCAACACGAGGAACGCGCCGACCACCATGGCCCCGCCGAGAAGAAGGCCGAGGACGATCAGCGGCCGCCATTTCGAGGGCTGGGGGGGCTTGCGCATCTCGATCGGTGCGCGCTCGCCGGGCTCGCGACGCGGGAGGAGGGCGACGGCGTCGGGGGCGAGCGAGGAGCCGCACTTCTGGCAGATCGCCCGTCCCTCCTCGTTCACCTCGCGGCAGGTCGGGCAGACGACCACGCTCAGGCCTCCTCGTCGAGCGTCGCGCCCTCCAGGCCGAACCGCTGGTGGACGGCGCGAACGGCGCGGTGGCCGTCCTCGGCCCGGATCACGCAGGAGATGCGGATCGACGAGGTCGAGATCATGTCGATGTTGATGCCCTCGGCCGCGAGCGCGTCGAACATGTCGGCGGCCACGCCGGGGTTGCTCTTGATCCCGGCGCCGACGAGCGAGAGCTTCGCGATCGCGTCGTCGGTCTCGTAGCGGAGGGCGCCGACGTCGGTCACGATGCCCTCGAGCACCGCATCGAGGCGGTGCAGATCGGCGCGCGGGATCGTGAAGCTCAGGTCCGTGCGGCCGTCGTGGGAGACGTTCTGCACGATCATGTCGACGTGGATGCCCTCGGCGGCGACCGCCTTGAAGATCGCGGCCGCGATGCCGGGGCGGTCGGGGACCTCGTCGAGGGTGACCTTGGCCTCCTCGACGTCGAGGGCGACGCCGCGGATCAGGGCGCTCTCGAGCATCGCGCCCGGCTGGATCTCCATCACCCAGGTCCCGGACTCGTCGTCCGTATGGGCGTTGCGCACGTGGAGGCGGACACCGTGCCGTCGAGCGTACTCCACGCACCGAAGTTGGAGGACCCTGGCGCCCGCGGCGGCCAGCTCGAGCATCTCCTCGTAGGAGATCTCGTCGATCTTGCGGGCCTCGGGGTGTGTCCGGGGGTCCGCGGTGAAGACGCCGTCCACGTCGGTGTAGATCTCGCACACCTCGGCGCCGAGGGCGGCCGCCATGGCCACCGCGGTCGTGTCCGAGCCCCCGCGGCCGAGCGTGGTGATGTCGTACTCGGTCGACAGGCCCTGGAACCCGGCCAGGATCACGACGTTGCCGGCGTCGAGGGATTGGCGGATCCGTTGCGGGCGGATCTCCACGATGCGGGCCTTGCCGTGCTGCGTGTCGGTGATGATGCCGGCCTGCGAGCCGGTGTAGGAGGCCGCCCGGCAGCCGCGAGCGTTGACGGCGATGGCGAGGAGGGACATCGCGATGCGCTCGCCCGCAGTCAGGAGCATGTCGAGCTCGCGCGGCTCGGGGTCGGGCGTGATGTCCGAGGCCTTGCCCAGGAGGTCGTCGGTCGTCTCGCCCATGGCCGAGACGACGACGACGACGTCCTGGCCCTGCTCGCGCGCGCGGACGATCCGGTCCGCGACGCCCCGGATGCGGCCGGTGTCGCCGACCGAGGTCCCGCCGTATTTCTGCACCACGATGGGCATGCGGGGAGGGTAGCAGCGGGGATTCGGCGGGCCGGTCGATCGGGTGACGGGCGGCTAGGGTTCGCCTCAAGGTTCGCCTCAAGAGGAGGGGCGGTCGCTCGAGCGGACCCGTCAGGGTTCTGTCTGTCAAAACCCTGACGGCCGAGGCGGAACCGAGGCAGTCGGTGTCAGGGTTCTGTCTGTCAGAACCCTGACGGGTGGCTCCGAGCGAGGGG
>CBRGMI010000195.1:0-3986 GCA_967797495.1 uncultured bacterium | reverse complement strand
ACGTGGGACGACGCCGAGCGCGACGCGTTCGGCGAGACCGTGATCTCGACGCTGGAGGAGCGCTTCCCGAGGATCCGCGACCTGATCCTGCATCGGCAGGTCCTCACGCCGCTCGACATCGAGCGGATCACGGGCCTCACCGAGGGCAACATCTTCCAGGGCGAGCTCTCGCTCGAGCAGCTGTTCTTCAACCGGCCGGTCCCCGGGTGGGCCCGCTACCGGACGCCGATCAAGGACCTGTGGATGTGCGGCTCGGCCACGCATCCGGGCGGCGGGATCATGGGCGCGCCGGGGCGGATCGCCGCGCTCGAGCTCCTGGGCGGGCGCTCCGGGGGTTCGGCGGGCAGGGTCGCCTGATGGCGGTCGGGCAGTACGACGCGGTCGTCGTCGGCGCGGGCCACAACGGCCTCACCACCGCCGCCTACCTCACGAGGGCCGGCCGGTCGGTCCTGGTCCTCGAGCGGCGCGAACGTGTCGGCGGCATCCTCGACACGATCGAGCTCGCCCCGGGGGTTCGGGCGCCCGGCATCGTCCACACGGTCGGACGCCTTCGCAGGTCGGTGATCCACGACCTCGGGCTCGTGAGGCACGGGCTGGTCACGGTGGAGCCCGAGGCGCGCGTGTTCGCGCCGCAACCCGAGGGTCCGCCGCTCACGCTCTGGTCGGACGCCGCCAGGACGGCCGACGAGCTGCGGGGTCGTTCGCCGGCGGACGCCGAGGCGTATCCGGGGTTCGACAAGAAGGTGCGGTCGCTCGCGTCGTTCCTGTCGTACCTGCACGCGATCACCCCGCCGGACGTGAAGGACCCGTCGCTCGCGGACGCGCTGAACGGCCTGAGGCTCGGGAACGCCTTCCGGCGTCTCGGCAAGCGACCCGGCCGCGAGGCCACGCGCGCGATCCCGATGGCGATCGCCGATTACGTCGCCGAGGCGTTCGAGACCGATGCGCTCCGCGGCGCGGTCGCGTCCCGGGCGGTGCAGTACACGGCGATGGGCCCGTGGTCGGCCGGGACGACGGCGGTGCTGCTCGCCGACTCGGCGGGCACCGACGGCGGCGCGCCGGGGCAGTCGACGATCGCTCGCGGCGGGCCGGGGGCGCTGGCCGAGGCGCTTGCGAACGCCGCCCGCGGGTTCGGCGCCGAGATCCGCACCTCGTCCGAGGTCGTCGGGATCTCCGTGGAGCGTCATCGTGCGACCGGCGTGGTCCTGGCGGACGGCTCCGAGATCCGGGCGCGCGCCGTGGTCACGGCGATCGACCCGAAGCGGACGCTCACGACGCTCCTGGACCCGGTCGAGATCGGCCCGCACCTGCGCTGGCGGGCGACGAACATCAGGACCCCCGGCTCGGTCTCCAAGGTCGACCTCGCGCTGTCGGGCCTGCCCTCGTTCGACGGCGCCGACCCCGAGCGCCTCGCCGGGCGGATCGTGATCGCTCCCTCGATCGATCACCTGGAGCGAGCCTTCGACGCCTCGAAGTACGGGGGCTTCGGCGACGACCCCTACCTGGAGGCGACGATCCCGACGCTGTCGGACCCGACGCTGGCGCCGGAGGGGACGCACGTGATGAGCGTGGTCGCGCAGTGGACGCCGTTCGAGCTGCGGGAGACCGACTGGGCGGCCGAGCGCGACCGGCTCGGCGACCTCGTCCTCAAGGCACTCGAGCGGTACGCGCCCGGGCTATCGAACCTGGTGACGGCCCGTCGCGTGATGACCCCGGCCGATCTGGAGCGCGAGTACGGCCTTACCGGCGGCAACGTCTATCACGGGGAGCCGGGCCTGGATCAGTTCTTCGTCTGGCGGCCCCTGCTCGGGCACGCCCGGTACCGGCTCGGGCTGCCCGGCCTGTATCTGTGTGGTTCGGGGGCGCATCCCGGGGGCGGCGTGACCGGCGCCCCGGGCGCGAACGCCGCCCGCGAGATCCTCGGCGACCTGAAGAAGCGGTCCGCGACGTAGCTTCAGGCCGTTCGGAAGACGAACTCCATCGCGTCGCAGACGCGCTCGTACCCGATCTCCACGTAGATGCGGTTGGACGTCGGGTTCGCGAGGTCGGTGTAGAGGAAGCACGCGCGATGCCCATGCTCGAGCAGCCAGGCGCTCTGGTCGGCCACCAGGGTCGTCGCGTACCCGCGCCGGCGATGCTCGGGCGGCGTGTAGACCGGGCCGATCCGGATCCCCGTCGGCGTGGGGCCGCTGAAACCGGACAACGACACGGGCTCCCCGCCGTCCTCCCAGAGCCAGAACCCGGCGCTCGCGATGCCGAACCGGCTCTCGAGGGTGCGTTCCAGCCGCCGGAAGGACTCGTCGGGATCGGGGACCGACTCGGTGACGAACGCCCGGAGCCAGTCGAGGAGGAGCCCGCGATCGCTTGGCCCCGCCGGACGCGGTTCGCCCGGCGCCCGAGCGACATCGCGCACCGCCGTCAGGCCGTACACGCCCTGGGAAAGGATGCGTTCGGCGCTCCTCCCGCTCGCACCCGCGAGTCGCTCGGCCGCCGGCTCGACGAACGGCATGTTGCCTACGATGCCGGGGACCTCGGGGTCGTCCACCAGCACCGCCTCGAGCAGGGGACCGAGCGCCGCCTCCGGCGACGGATCGCCGAGCACGAGGTTGAACGGCTCGGTCCGAACGGCCGCCGCGACGGGTTCGTCCCCGTCCCGAACGACCCAGAAGCGGACGACCTCGAAGGCGTCCGGGCGCGCCAGCAGGTTCCCGGCGATCCCGAGCGGGAGCTGGTTGCGCGCCTCGTCGCGTTCGAGCAGGGGCCCGGCGAGCTCCAGGAACGTGGGGGCGCCGTCGGGGCGAAGGACCTCCATCGCCCGATGCTAGCGGGCGGTCAGTCCGACCAGAGGCCGGCGAGCAGCGCGTCGACGCCGCTCGCCGTCGCGTCCGGCGTCGGTGCGCCCGGACGCTCGTCGCTCGCGTCCACGTAGGTCGTCTCGAGCGAGAAGCGGTTCCGGACCTCCTCGGGGAGGAACCTCGTGAGCTGCGCGTACCAGTGCCGGTCCTCGTACCCGCGGTTCGAACGGTGGTAGCGGAGCGGGAACAGCACGTGGAGCTCGTCGCGCGCCCGGGTCAGGGCGACGTACAGCAGGCGGCGTTCCTCCTCGAGCTGCTCGGGGTCGCCGGTCGACATGTCCGACGGGATCATGCCGTCCGCGGCGTGGATCACGTGCACCACGTCCCACTCGCCGCCCTTGGCCGAATGGATCGTCGACAGGATCACGTAGTCCTCGTCCAGGTGCGGCGGCCCCGCGAGGTCGGACGTCGAGACCGGGGGGTCGAGCGTGAGGTCGGTCACGAAGCGCGCCCGGCTCTCGAACCCGCCCGCGAGCTGCTCGAGCTGCTCGAGGTCGCGCAGGCGGGGCTCGGGCTGGTCGTAGCGCCGGCGGAGCAGGGGCTCGAGGAACCGGCGGACGCGTTCCACCTGCGCGGGGGGAGGCGAGCCCTCGACCGACAGGTCGCGGAAGGCCTCCCGCAGTCCCTCGAGCTCCGCGCGCGCGGGCGCCGGCACCGCGATCGCCTGGTCGAGGAAGCGCGTCATCGGGTCGCCCGCCGCGGAGACGCCGATCGCCGCCATCACCCGACGGGCGCCGGCCGGGCCGACGTGGTCCAGCAGCTGGAGCACCCGGAACCACGACACCTCGTCGCGGGGGTTGTCCGCGATCCGGAGCACCGCGAGCGCGTCCTTGACGTGCGCCGACTCGAGGAACTTGAGTCCGCCGTACTTCACGAACGGGATGTTGCGCCGCGTGAGCTCGACCTCGAGCACGTCGCTGTGGTGGCCGGCGCGGAACAGCACGGCCTGTTCGCGCAGCGGGGTGCCGCGTTCGCGGTGGTCCAGGATCGACCTGCAGACCGCGTCCGCCTGGTCGCGTTCGTCGATGCAGGTGAGCAGCGAGGGGAGGGGGCCACCCGAGCGTTCGGTCCACAGCGTCTTCTCGTGACGCTGGGGGCTGAGCGCGATCACCGCGTTCGTCGCCTCGAGGA
>CBRGMI010000194.1:0-3992 GCA_967797495.1 uncultured bacterium | reverse complement strand
CCTCGAACGCGAAGATCGGATGCTCGAACACGAACGTGTGCGAGTACTTCGGCGTCCGGATCAGCCGGACGCCGGGCAGGTCCTTGTCGACCAGGAACACGGTCGGCTTGGCGGGGTCGCCGTCCACGTGGGCATGCACGAGGAAGAAGTCGGCGACGTCGCCCGACGTGACGTGCCACTTCGTGCCATCGATCACCCAGGCGTCGCCGTCGCGCCGAGCCGAGGTGCGGACCATCGACGGATCCGAACCGGCGTGCTCCTCGGTGATCGCGTACGCGTCACGCCGCTCGCCCCGGCACGCCGGGAGGAGGTACCGCTCCCTCTGGTCGGCGGTGGCGTTCGCGAGGGGGATCGACGGCCGCCACGGGATGTCCCAGAGCCCGCCCGTGGCCCGGCCCCATTGCTCCTCGATCAAGATCTGTTGAAAGAGGTCGAGGCCCCGACCGCCATCGTCCCTCGCGTGGTTGATCGCGTTGAAGCCCGCGTCGAGCACCGCCTGCTTCGCGTTTGCAGAGTTCTCCGCGCTGAGCCCATCGTGCTCCTCGCACTCGAGCTCGAGGGGGATGAGCACCCGTTCGGTGAAGCTCCGGGCGCGATCCCTGAGCTCGAGATCCTCGGGCGTGAGGCGGAGGTCCATCGGCCGGGCGAGCCTAGCGAACGCGCATGCGCCGCGCCGGACCGCTCACGAAGCGGGCGGGCAGGTCGTGCCGCGGATCGCGAGGGTCTCGCGTTCGAGGCCGACGTCCTTCCATCCGACCGCCAGCAGGGTCCCGTCGGGGAGGGCGTCCACCGCCGAGAGGGCGTCCGACCCCGCGACCGATGGTCCGTCGACCGGCACCCACCGGCGACCGCCATACCGATAGACGGCCGCGCGAGTGGTCCCCGGCTCCTTCGACGGACGCGAGCCCACCGCCCAGATGTCGAGACCGCCGATCGCCGCGACGTCGACGAGCTCGGCATCTCCGTGGGTGATCGGCGCCTCCGTCCACGCCTCGCCGTCGAAGCGTTGGATCGGCGTGCCGACGGCCCATGCCTCGCTCGGGGCGAACGACTCGATCGCGAGCAGCGTCCCGCGGATCTCGGTCGGGCTCTGGCTCCACGCCTCGCCGTCGAACCGCAGGATCAACGGCCGGAAGTGGTGGTAGCCGACCGCCCACAGGTCGGTGGGTGAGATCCCCTCGACGTCGACGAGGGCGGACTTGCCGCCGCCGGCCGCTCGCCCCAGCTCGACGTCGGCCCACGCCGTCCCGTCCCAGTGCAGGACCAGCGCCCGCTCCAACGAAGCGGCCGGGTCACCGACGGATCCGACCGCCCACACGTCCGAGGGTGAGATCGCGGCGACGCCGTTCAGCACGCCGTCGATCTCCGTCGGGAGCTCGACGTCGGACCAGGCGGTCCCGTCGTAGTGCAGGACCAGCGGCTGCTCGCCGAACCCGCTCGAGGTCCGTCCGACGGCCCAGACGTCGTTCGGCTCGGAGGCGTCGACGGCACGGAGCTCGTTCAGGGTGGACCCGGGGCTCGGCCCGGCGACCGCCAGCCACCGGTCGCCGTCCCACCGCTGGATCGCCACCGCCGTCGGGATCTCGGGCTCGCCGAGTCCGCCGACGGCCCACGCCTCCGCCGACGTGACGGCCGTGACTCCCAGCAGCGTGGTCGCCGCCTCTCCCGGGTTCGCGCTCCGAACGACGTCCCAGGTGGGGGCGCAGGACGGGGTCGTCGGTGAGGCCGACGGGCGGCTGGAGTGGGGCGGCGCGGCGACGTCGTCTGAGCCACCGGCCGCATAGACCACCGCGGAGCCGATCGCGAACGTGGCCACGGCCGCGACCGAGGCGTTCACCAGGCCTCGCCGTTGGAGGCTGTTCACGGCCACCGCACGCTGCTCACGCCGTCAGGACCCTCGCGGGCGCACCGCGGTTCCCGAGGGCCGGGCCACGATGTCCGCCATTGCGCGGCACATCGCGCGGCCGGTACCCTCCGGCTTCCGTGGGCGTGTTCGAACGCGACGTCGTCATCATCGGGGGAGGCCACAACGGCCTCGCGTGCGCAGCGTACCTTGCCAAGGCCGGCCTGGATGTGCTCGTCCTGGAGAAGCGCGGCGTCGTCGGGGGCGCCGCGGCCACCGAGGAGCCGTGGCCGGGCTACCGGGTCTCGAGCGCGTCCTACGTGGTGTCCCTGATGCCCCCGCAGGTCGTGCGCGAGCTCGATCTGAAGCGGTTCGGGTACGAGGTCTCGATCATCACGCCCGACTACTTCGTGCCGTTCCCGGACGGGACCTCGCTCACGCTGTGGGGCGACGTCGAGCGCGACGCCGCCGCGATCGGTCGGTTCAGCGAGCGAGACGCGGCTGCATACGTCGCCTTCGACCGCTACTTCGATCGTGTGGCGCGGTTGCTGAAGGACCTGCTGTTCGTCGTTCCGCCGAACATGAACCTGCGCGATCTCCCGAAATGGGCGGCCACGGCCGGTCGCTTCCGCAAGTGGAGCGGTCGCGATCTCCACGAGACCGTGCGGCTGTTCACGATGAGCGCGGCGGACTTCCTCGACGAGTGGTTCGAGGACGAACGGGTCAAGGGTGCGCTCGCGACCCAGGCGATCATCGGCGCGTGGTGCGGGCCGATGACGCCGGGCTCGGCCTACGTCCTGATGCATCACTGGATCGGCGAGGTGGACGGTCACGCCGGCGCGTGGGGATGGGCGAAGGGCGGTATGGGCGGGATCTCGACGGCGATGGCGCGGGCCGCCGAGGCCGCGGGCGCCGAGATCCGGACCGACGCCGAGGTCGACCGGGTCGCGATCAATGCGAGCGGCCGGGCGGTGGGGGTGGCGCTCGCGGACGGTTCGCTTGTCCGAGCGCAGCGCGTCGTCTCGTGCGCTCACCCGGTCACGACCTACCTGTCGCTGATCGGCGAGGAGCGACTGCCGGGCGACGTCGTACGCGACGTGAAGCGGTACCGGACGCGCTCGGGCTCGGTCAAGCTGAACGTCGCGCTCTCCGAGTTGCCGGCGTTCCCCGCATGGGACCAGGAGGGCGATCCGCACAGGGGCCTGGTCGCCGTCTCACCGTCGATCGAATACCTCGAGCGCGCGTGGGACGATGCGAAGTACGGCCGGATGAGCGAGCACCCGTACGTCGAGGTCGTGTTTCCCACGGCGCACGAACCCGAGGGGCTTGCCCCGAAGGGCAAGCACCTGATGCTCGCGTTCAGCCAATATGGCCCGTACGAGCTGGCCGAGGGATCGTGGGACGAGGGCGGCCGCGACGACTACGCGGCCCGGGTGCTGAAGGCGCTGGGCGAGTTCGCGCCCTCGCTCGAGTCGGCGGTCGAGCACCTCGAGGTGCTCACGCCGAGGGACATCGAGGAACGGTTCGGCCTGATCGGCGGGAACATCATGCAGGGCGAGCTCACGCCGGACCAACTGTTCAGCTTCCGCCCGATCCCCGGGCACGGCGACTACCGGACGCCGGTCGCCGGGATGTACCTGTGCGGCTCGGGCACCCATCCGGGCGGCGGAGTGATGGGCGTCCCCGGGCGGAACGCCGCCTCCGTGATCCTGCGCGATCACAAGCGCGGCGAGTTCGTCGGGCGCATCAAGAACCTCGGGCGCTAGGTGCTGACGCAGCTCGCCCGGGCCGTCCGCGATCGCCGGCTCTCGGCGGTCGAGCTCGTGCGGGAGTCGATCGCTCGGATCGAACGCCTCGATCCGGCGCTGAACGCGGTCACGGCGGTCTGGCCGGAGGAGGCGCTCGCCGAGGCGAGCGCGCTCGACCGGCGCGGCGCCGAGGGCCCGCTCGCCGGGCTGCCGCTGCTGGTCAAGGACAACACCGACGTGGCCGGCAAGGTCACGAACTTCGGCTCGCGGACGATGCTCGAACGCCCACCATCCGACCGGAGCGAGATCACCGTGGAGCGGATGGTCGCGGCCGGCGCGATCGTGCTCGGCAGGACGAACATCCCCGAGTTCGCGTTCCAGGGGTGGACCGACAACGACGT
>CBRGMI010000193.1:0-4048 GCA_967797495.1 uncultured bacterium | reverse complement strand
GCGTGGCGTTCGGGATCAGCACCAGCTCGTGCCACTTGCCCGCCTCGAACAGCGCCGCCGACAGCTGCAACGTGTTCGCGACGAAGACGTTGTCGTCGGCGAGACCGTGGATCAGCAGCATCGGCCGGGACAGGGCGGGGGCATCCGGCAGCGGCGAGCTCCGCCGGTACGCCTCGGGCTCCTCTTGAGGCCGTCCGAGGTACCGCTCCATGTAGTGGGTGTCGTAGAGCCGCATGTCGGTGACGGGGGCGCCGACGATGCCGGCGTGGAAGACGTCCGGCCGCCGCAGCACCGCCAACGCCGAGAGCACCCCGCCGCCCGACCAGCCGCGGATCCCGACGCGTCCCAGATCGAGGAACCCGAACCGATCCGCGGCCGATCGGAGCGCGTCGACCTGGTCCTCCAGGACCAGGCTGAAGTCGCGGTAGACCATCCGATCCCACGAGGGCCCGCGGCCGTCGACGCCGCGACCGTCCACGACCAGGACGGCGAACCCGTGGTCGGCGAACCACTGCGACGTGAGGTGCGCCGCCGCCGACTTCAACACGCGCGCACCCCGGGGGTAGCCGTACGGATCCATCAGGACCGGCAGCGGCCCCTCGGGTTCGCGGCCGCCCGGCAGAAGGAGCGCGGCATGCAGCTCACGTTCGCCGAGCGTGAGGAAGCGCGGTCGCGGCTCGATCACCGGGGCCTCCGAGACGTTGTCGATCGTTCCCACCTGCTCGCCCGATCGCCACACCGTCGCGACCGATCCCACGGAGTTCGGGGTCGCCGAGGCGCGCACGAGCAGCTTCCCGCCTTCCGTGCCCGAGTACACCCCGGGCTCCTCGGATAGCCGCAGGGCCCCCGCGCGAGGCGTCCACCGCCACAGGTGGATCTCGGTCGGGTCGCCGTCGGAGGCTCGGAACAGCACGCCCGCGTCGGCCGACAGGACCTCGCGGACTTGCAGGCCCGCTGGCGTCACGAGCTCGCCCGCGACCGTCAAGACGTAGGTGTCGGTCTCTGGATCCGCGATGACGTCCACGAAACGACCATCCGACAGGCGCACCGGCGCGTCCTCGGCGAGCTCAACCCATCTGGGGTCCGACTGCTCCGACACGATCGTGGTCTCGCCGCTCGAGTCGTCGATCTCGAGGAGGCTCACGGCTCGCTGGTCACGCGTCTGCACCAGGATCGACAACGGCCCGTGTTCCCACGTCACCCGCGTGAGGTATGGGAACCTCTCGCGATCCCACCGAACCTCGACGCGCCCGCCCCTTGCGACGTCGAACACCCACAGCGACACGAGGGCGTCGTTGGTCCCGGCCTGCGGATAACGCACCGCACGCGGTTCGGCCGCCGGGTCGGTTGGGTCGCCGATGTGCCAGACCTGCACCTCCCGCTCGTCGACGTGAGCGGCCGCGAGCTTCGAGCCGTCCGGCGACCACCAGTGTCCCCGGAACCGGCGCATCTCCTCGGCCGCGACGAACTCGGGCAGGCCCCAGAACGTGTCGGGGGCGTCGGGCGAGGCCAGCTCGCGCACCCCGCCCTCGACCTCGCGGACGTGAAGCGTCCCGTCCACGACGAACGCGATCCGCTCGCCCGCGGGGTCCAGACGTGGGTCGTCGACCGAACCCGGCGCGCTCAGCTCGCGGGCGGAGCCCTCCAGCAGGTCGGCGAGGAACATCCTGCCGCCGACGGTGAACACCGCCCGCCGGACCGCCTCGTCGGTCGCGTACGCCGTCACCCCCGACGAGCGCTCGCGAGCGCGTTCGCGCCGGGCGCGTTCGGCCTCGGTGAGGTCGCGCTCGGCCTCCTCCTCCCCCGGGTCGAACACGAGCCGCTCCTTGGCCCCCGAGATCTCGAACACCCACAGGCAGCTGACGGGGTCGTCGCCCGTCTTCGTGCGGAGGTAGACGACCCGCTCCCCGTCGGGCGAGACGGTGAAGGACCGAGGCACGCCCAGCGAGAAGCCACGGGTTCGGGCGACCTGGCGCGGGAACTCGTCGAGCGCGTCCTGCGTCTCGGGCATGGGGCCGAGCCTACCAACGGCGTGTCACACGGCGGGCCCCCAACGGCATGGGACTCGTAGGAACGAACGAGGGTGGGGTGCACGAAGGACTCGACGACGCCGAGCTGATCCTCCGGTCCTCACGCGAGCCGGAGCTGTTCGGCCTGCTGTTCGAGCGGCACGCCGAAGCGATGCTCGCGTTCTTCGCCCGGCGGACCCTGGATGCGGAGTCCGCGGCGGAGCTCGTGGCCGAGACGTTCGCCGAGGCGTTCTCGTCCCGGCGCCGGTTCCGGGACGAGGGGGTCGACGGTGTCGGGTGGCTCTACGGGATCGGCAAGCACCTGCTCTCTCGGTACTTCCGGGCCGGGGCGGTGGAGGCGAGGGCCCGTCGGCGCCTGGGGATGCCCGAGCGCACCGTGAGCGACGACGACTACGACCGGATCGAGGAGCTCATCGATTTCGAGCGGTTCGGCGAGGCGCTGGACGAGGCGATGAGCGTGCTGCCTGAGGAGCAACGCGAGGCGGTGAGGCTGCGGGTCGTCGACGAGAGGAGCTACGGCGAGGTCGCCGCGGAGCTCGGATGCACCGAGCCGACGGCCCGGATGCGCGTCAGCCGTGGCCTCCGACGGATCGCCGGCGTCCTGGAGACCGACCCGTCCGACGCGCCGATCGAACTGGAGCGGAGACGATGGCAACGACGATCGACTACCTGAACGCGGTCCACGGGGATCTGCTCGACGCGGCCGAACGGGAGCGGCGCGCAGCCCGGCGTCCGCCCTCCCGCCGGACGCCCTCGAGCGGGCTGGTGGCGGCCATCGTCAGCGTCCTGGTCGCGGCGGGGCTGATCGGTCTACTCGTTCGGTCGGGTGGGTTCCTATCTGAGGGCGCGGAATCGCTAGGGGGATCGACGGGAGCGATCGGTGCCACGGGCGCGCCGACGAAGGCTCCGAGCGACGAGGTCGTCCCCGGCGCGCCGGCCGTCTCGCGGGTGATCCGGACCGCCGAGCTCGCGGTCGTGATCCCCCGCGACGCGTTCGACGAGCGATTCGGCGAGGCGGTCGACGTGGCCGAGGCACAGGGCGGCTTCGTCGCCGACTCGCGGAGCCGGAGCCGTTCGGGAAGCCTGACCGTGCGCGTGCCCGCGGCGAACTTCGACGAGACGCTCCACGCCCTCCGCGCGCTGGGGACCGTCGAGGTCGAGTCCGTTCATGGCAGGGACGTCACGGCGGACTACGTCGACCTCCACGCGAACCTGCGGATCGCGAGGGCGCGTCGCGAGGTCCTGCTCGGGCTGATGGCGGACGCGGTCTCGATCGAGCAGACGATCCGCGTGCAGAACGCGCTCGACGAGACGCAGCTGCGCATCGAGCAGCTCCAGGGGCAGCTTCGGCTGCTCGACGATCGCACCTCGCTCGCGACGATCGGCCTCCGCCTGCGCGAGCAGGGCGTCGAACCGGAGTCCCGGGTCGAGAAGGCGAGCATCCCGAACGCGTTCGAGCGGGCCGCCGCCGGGTTCGTCGGCGTGATCGCCGCTATCGTGATCGGGCTCGGGTACCTGATCCCGATCCTGGTGCTCGGGCTCGCCGCGTGGTTCGTGGCCTCACGCGTGCGCAGGCGCCGGACCACGTAGCGGCCACCGTGGGTCCCGCACGACAAAGTCCGCGCGAACGCTACGCTGGGAGGCCGCATGATCCGCGGGCTCCTGATCGCGCTGGCCATCGGGGTCGCGGTGTGGCTCCTCGCGCTCCTGATCCTGGTGATCCTCGGCCGGAAGCAGCAGGCCCGCGAACTCGCCGCGGCGATCCCGAACCTTCTCGTCCTGTTCCGAGGCTTGCTGCGAGACCCACGGGTTCCTCGAGGCTCGAAGATCTGGCTCGTCGTCGCGGTGATCTGGATCGCTTCGCCCATCGACCTCGTGCCGGAGTTCATCCCCGTGCTCGGACCCGCGGACGATGTGATCGTCGCCGCCCTGGTCCTGCGCCACGTGCTCAGACGCACGGACAGGAGCGTCCTGGCCGAGCACTGGAGAGGCGATCCCGCGACCCTGGACAGGATCGT
>CBRGMI010000192.1:0-4050 GCA_967797495.1 uncultured bacterium | reverse complement strand
CGCGCCGTTCCGGTTCCTGTGCCCGCCCGAGGCGACCCTGCTGGAGCTGCGCCGGGCTCCCGGCGGCGGGGGCCCGGCGAGAACCGGCGCTCAGTCGCAGTAGGCGCAGGCGTTCTCGGTGTCGATGCCGTGCCACGGCGGCACGATCACCCGGCGGTGACCGGGTTCGCCGCGCAGCCTGATCAGGCGGTCCTCGACGTTGTTGGCCGTGGTCGACTCGAAGATCGCACCGAGCGGGTTGACGTTGACACGGACGTAGTACGTGCCGTTCGGCAGGTCGGTGATGTCGAACGCCTGACCGGCGACGTACTGCCCGTAGGTGTCTCCCCAGCCGACGTCGAGGACCTCTCGGATCCACAACGCGCCCGGGCCGCCGCACGACGTGGCCAGCTCTTGTCCGAATCCGAGCAGGTTCGCGCCCGGCAGGGTGAGGTCGATCGCGTCGGTGTCCACCAGGCACCACGACTGCTTGCCGCTGACGAGGACCTGCTGCCGCGAGCCGTCCAGCAGCGTGTACCGGGTGAACTGTTCGAAATGCCAGTGGTTGTGGCCGCCGCCCGCGTGATATTCGAGCTGGCCGATCGGGGCCTTTCCCACGGGCTGCCCGTCGCGGAGGAAGTACTGGAACGCATCCATCGTCTGGTCGTCGGTGCCGCGGAAACCTTCGACCACCATCGTCCCCGGCCCGGCGTTCCACTCGGTGGAGTTGAAGGCCAGGTAGTCGTGCCCACGGCGCGAAGAGGTCGACATCCCCCATCCCGGGAGCGCGACCAGGTCCGGCAGCGACTGGGGGTCGGGGGCGGTCACGAGCGGGGTCCTCGGGTACGGCGTCGACGTGGGGACTGACGGCTGCGCGGTCGTGCGCCCGGGGGCGAGGGTCCCGCGGTCGACCGCCCTCACGCGGACCACGGCCGTGGCGTCCATGGGGCTGATGTCGAGGAGGTCCACCCACGTCGGATCGATCCAGAACGTGAGCTGGTAGTTGCGGCGCTCGGCCTTCCAGCGGAGGCCGTAGTAGGAGTCGCCGATGACCCCGGTCGCCCATCCGTGGTCGATGCCCCAGATCGAGCCCCTGGTGAACGGTCCACCGTTGCAGAAATAGGGGTAGCTCGGGTTGAGTGGACCGTCGTCGGACAAGCGCTCGCGCCGGTATCCGTTCGGGCAGAACGAGAAGGTGTCGCCGGCCACCACCTTGCCGTCGGCGTCACGGACCTTGTAGTGCGCGAAGTCCCTCAGGCCGGCCCACTCGTCGATCGCCTCGGCGGGGAACGTGCGGAGCACCGCGTTCGTGTCCGCATCGACCTGCTTGATCGTGATCGGCGTGTCGTAGTCCGGACGGCTCACCCAAAGCTCGAAGTCGTCGGTGACGGGCGTCACCCAGGCGCCCGGGTCGACGCTGATGAAGTCGCGCCGGTTGCGTTCGACGCTGATCCGCGACTGGGAGACGAAGAGCCGGAGCGACGGCGTGGCTCCCGTCGCTCCCACGGGAGGGGCGAACAGCGTCGCCATCACGACGAAGGCGAGGGCGATCAGGAGGACGGGGAACGTGCGAGGGCGACGCCCGGCAGGCATATGGGCCTCCTTCGGGGGGACCGGTCGGTGGGGCATCCTATGCCCGCTGAGACGCATCCCTGTGCGCCTCGGTTCCGCGGATCCGAGAGGTTCAGCGGCCGGAAGCGGCGAGCTCGAACGCGGCCTCGTACCCCGCGACCATGGCCTCCTTGGAGAACAGGCGCTGCACGCGGTCGCGGCACGCTTGCGGATCGATCTCGGAGAGCCTGGCGAGCCGCTCCGCGGCCTGCGCCGGGTAGTCCTCGACGTCGACGATCCATCCGGTGACGCCGTCCTCGACGACCTCGGGGACGGACCCGCGCGGCGTCGCGATGACCGGGGTCCCGCACGCCATCGCCTCGGTCATCACGAGCCCGAAGGGCTCGGGCCAATCGATCGGGAACAGGACGGCCTTGGCCCGGCGCAGCAGGCTCACCTTCTCGGCCAGCGTGATCTCCCCCACCACCTCGGACTCGGGGGGCAGGATCGGTTGGACGTTGTTCGTCCACTCCTCCTGCTCGGTGGGGTGGGCGATCTTCACGGCGGACACGAGGCGCTCACCGGCGGCGACGGCCGCCTCGACCGCGCGCCGCCAGCCCTTCTCGGGGGCCGCACGACCGAGGAACAGGACGAAGTCCTCCTTGTCCTCCTGCAGGGGATAGGCGGTCATGTCGATGCCGTTGTAGACGACGCCGCCGTAGCGCAGATCCTCGTTGAACCGCTTCTGCGCCTCGCTGATCGCGACGAACCAGGCGCGTTGCGCGACGAACGAGTACAGCCGGGTCATCTCCGGCACGAACGAACCGTGCAGGGTGTGGACGGTCGGCACGCCGGTCTCGACCGACGCGGCGAGCGTCGAGAACGGCGAGTGGACGTGCAGGACATCGAAGCGCTCGGCCGCGTCCACCAGGCTGAAGAGCGTGTGGGTCGTGTCCAGGACGATGTCGTTGATCGCGCTCGAGCCCGGGGCCTGCTCGAACACGTACTCGAGACGAGCCTTCGTCTGCGAGTCGCCGGTCGCGAACAGCGTGACGTCGTGGCCCGCCTCGGCCAGACCGTCGGCCAGCAGCGCGACGACCCATTCGATCCCGCCGTACCCCTTCGGGGGCACGGCGATCCACGGTGGACAGATCTCGGCGATCCTCAACCGGGCCTCCTCCCGACACGATCGGCGGGCGTGCCGACCCCTCGATGCTACCGGCCGCCCGCGGACCGGCCCAGCCGCTAGACTCGGCACGACGGGACGTGGCGCAGTTTGGTAGCGCGCAGCGTTCGGGACGCTGAGGTCGCGGGTTCAAGTCCCGCCGTCCCGACCAGACCTCCGATCCCCGGCCCGATATCGGCCGGACCGATTCTGTTGCCCGAGGTCAGGTTGTCGGGTAGCCTCGAGCGCGGGCTGTCGTAGGACAGCCCGTTTTTGTCGCCTGGGGGACGATGACTACAACGCGCGCGCACCTCGTCACACGGCTGACTATCGCCGTGCTTCTCGTCGCCTCGGCGACCATCGGAGCGGCAACGCTCTCCTCCGCGGCACCCAGCCGTGAGGAGGTCGAGCAGGCCCGGGCGCGCCTGGACTCCCTCAACCAGGAGCTCGACCTGATGGTCGAGCAGTACAACCAGGCGCGGCTGAAGCTCCAGGAGGTCCAGGCACGGCTGGCCGACGTTCGGGCCCAGGCACAGCGGGCCCAGGCGACCGCCGACCGGGCCATCAGCAGCCTGAACGCGAACGCCGCGAGGGCCTACCGGGGCGTCGGCTCGCAGATCGCCGAGCTGTTCAACTCGGCCTCCCTGGCCGACTTCTCCGACCGGCTCGAGTTCATCGGGAGCATGGCGCAGGCGGACTCCGACCTCGCGGTGGAGGCCCAGGCCGCTCGGCAGGAGGCCCGCTGGACCGCGGACGAGCTCAAGGCCACGGCCGAGGAGCGCCAGGGCATCGTCGATGCCCTTGCGGCGAAGCAGGACCAGATCGAGTCGCGGGTGGCCGAGGCGCGCGACCTCTTCGAGGAGCTCGACCGCCAGTACCACGAGGCGCTGGCGGCGCAGGCGGCCGCCCAGGGGGTGTCCGCGGCGAGCACCGGCGGTGGCGTCTCGCCGATCCCGCCGCCTCCCGCCCCGAACGCCAACGTCGGGGCCGTCCTGGCAGCCGCCTACTCGATGATCGGAACCCCGTACCAGTACGGCGGGTCGAGCCCCGAGACCGGCTTCGACTGCTCGGGCTTCACGATGTGGGCGTGGTCGCACGCGGGCGTGTACCTCCCGCATTCGTCGGCCGCGCAATACGCGTCGCTCCCCCACGTCGCCCAGTCGGACCTGCAGGCGGGCGACCTGGTGTTCTTCTACAGCCCCATCTCCCACGTGGGAATCTACGTTGGAGGCGGGAGCATGATCCATTCGCCGCAGACCGGCAGCGTCGTCTCGGTGGTCCCCATTTACTGGGACAGCTTCGCCGGCGCCGCCCGCCCGGGCTGATCGGGTCTCCATGGGTGGCCTCGGCGGACA
>CBRGMI010000191.1:0-4066 GCA_967797495.1 uncultured bacterium | reverse complement strand
CCGAACGCGAGGCGCTCGCGGCCGACGTCGAACGCCTCGACGCGTCCACGGCGCCGCTCGCCGATCGCAGGTCCGAGCTGGAGCGCGAGCGGCACGGTCTCTCGGACACGGTGGCCGAGCTCGAGGAGGGTGGTCGCCGCCTCGAGCTGCGCCGCGACGTGCTGCGAGCCCGGCTCGACGACCTCGAGCGCACACCGGGTTCGCGTTTCCTCGAGGAGCACGACGGCCGTGGTCTCGCCCTCCTCGGCCGGCTGATCCGCGCGGTTGACGGCTGGGACCGCGCGCTGCGAGCCGGGCTCGGCTCGCTCGCCGACGCGGTCGTGTACGAGGACGCGGGGCGCGCGCTGGCCGACGCCCCCAGCGGCGAGGGCGCGACGCTCGCGGTGGCCGGCGGCGGGCCGGCCGCGTTCGAGCTCTCGGGCGAACGGACGCTGCTGTCGATCGTCGACGCGGACCCGTCGGTGCGGGGCCTCGCCTCGACCCTGTTGAAGGACATCTACCTGGCCGAGACGTTGGAGGAGGCGGCCGCCAAGCACGCCGAGCACCCGAGGACGTCGTTCGTCACGCCCGACGGCGTCCTCGTCGGACCCGCCCTGATCCGCACGACGCTCACCGCGGACTCGCGCGCCGAGGAGGTGCGCCGGGAGCTCGCGGTCGTCGAGCGAGACCTGGCTCGGTCGGTGTCGGCGCTGACGCCGCGACGGGCCAGGCTCGACGGGATCTCGGGGGAGCTGGCCGAGCTTGCGGAAGGGATCGAGGAGGCGGACGCGCGGATCACCCGCGCCGCCGAGCGCATCGCGAGGATCGACGGAGAGCTCTCCTCGCTGGGCAAGCAGGAGGAGATCCTCACGCAACGGCTGGCCGGGATGGACGACGCGGCGGCCGCCTGGCGCGAGAACCTCGCCGCCGCCGAACCGGCGACCCACGAGCTTCCCGAGCTGCCGCGGACGCCCGAGCCCCCGATCCAGGCCCGGGTCGCCGTGGAAACGCTCCGCCGCGAACGCGACCGGATCCAGACGCGCTTGTCGTCCGTCCGCGCCGAGCGCGACACGCTGGCGACGCGGGACGCCGACACGCTGGGCGCCCGGGCCGACGAGGCGGCGCGCGCGCGCGCCGAGGCGGAGCACCGGCTGGTCGCCGCCGAGACCGCGCTGGAAGCGGGGACCGCCGCACGCTCGGCCGCCTCGGCCGCCGAGCGCGCGGCCACGGACGAGGAGGCGGAGGTGAACCGCCTGTGGCGAGAGGCCTCGACCGAGCTCGAACGGCTCCGCGAGACGTACGAGGACGAGGACCGCGCGCGCGGCGACCTCGAGCGCCGGATCCGCGACGCCGAGCGCGTGCTGCGAGAGGGTCACCGGCGCGAGCCGTCCGACGCCATGACGGAGCTGTCCGAGGACGACACCGTTCCAGGGCTCGAGCGCGCGGCCGAGCTCGTCCAGCGGCGGCTCGCCCTGCTCGGACGCGTGAACCTGCTCGCCGGCGGCGAGTTCGAGGCGCTGCAGGAGCGCCACGACTTCCTGCACCGGGAGCTGGACGACGTCCGAAGGGCGCGCCGGGACCTGCTCGAGGTGATCCAGCGGATCGAGACCGAGATCGTGACCACGTTCGAGGCCGCCTACCGGGACGTGGCCGCCGAGTTCGAGCGCCTGATCGGCGAGCTGTTCCCCGGCGGCGAGGGCCGGCTGGTGTCCACCGAGCCCGGCGACCCGCTCTCCACCGGGATCGAGATCGAGGCGCGCCCGGGTCGCAAGCGGGTCAAGCGCATCTCGCTGCTCTCGGGCGGCGAGCGCGCGCTCACGGCGCTCGCGTTCCTGTTCGCGATCTTCAAGGCGCGCCCAAGCCCGTTCTACCTGATGGACGAGGTGGAGCCGGCGCTCGACGACATCAACCTGCATCGCTTCATCGGCCTGATCGAGGGCTTCGCGAGGGATGCGCAGGTGCTCGTCGTGACGCACCAGAAGCGCACGATGGAGGTCGCCGGGATGATGTACGGGGTGTCGATGTCCAAGGAGGGCACCTCCAAGGTCCTCGCCCAGCGGATCGACGCGCCGGCGGCAAGCGGCATTGAGGAACATGCCGGCGCGGGCCTCGCGGTCCCCGCGCCCGACGCCGTCGGATAGCCTCGGCCACCGTGGAACTCGTCGTCGCGATCGTCGTAGGTCTCGTCGTGGTCGGGATCGTCCTCGGCGTCGTCCTGTCGCGTCGGCGGCCGGCTCCCGGGCAGGCGCGACCCGCCGGTGGCCGCGGTCCGGACCCCGCGACCGGCGATCGGCAGACCGCCGCGGCCCCCACCGCTCCGTCCCGGGCGCCCGGCCCCGGGCTCGCGGGGCGGATCCGGTCGGCGTTCGGGGCCGGGGTCCAGGATCCGTGGAGCGAGCTCGAGGGGTTGCTCGTCGGCGCGGACGTCGGCCCGTCGACCTCGGCTCGGATCGTCGGCGACGTCCGGGCACGGTATGGGCAGGGAGACGACCCCTCGGCGCTCGTCGGCGAGGAGATCCGGTCGATCCTAGGTGCACCCTCGCCGCTCGATCTGCCGACCGAGGGCCTGGGGGTGGTGCTGGTGGTCGGGGTCAACGGCGCCGGCAAGACGACGACGATCGGCAAGCTCGCGGCTCGATTCTCGAGCCAGGGCAAGCGGGTCAGCATCGCGAACTCGGACACCTTCCGCGCGGCGGCGTCGGAGCAGCTCGGGGTCTGGGCCGAGCGCGCCCGCGCTCATCTGGTCCGCCAGGCACGGGGAGCGGACCCCGGGGCGGTCGCGTTCGACGCGGTCCAGGCGGCGCGGGCGCGAGGGTCGGACGTGCTGATCGTCGACACCGCCGGCCGGCTGCACACGAAGCAGCCCCTGATGGAGGAGCTGAAGAAGGTCCGCCGGGTGATCGAGAAGGCCGCAGGGCGACCGCCCGACGAGACGCTGCTCGTGCTGGACGCCACGACGGGTCAGAATGGGATCGCGCAGGCCCGGGCCTTCGCCGAGGCGGTGGAGGTGACGGGGGTGGCGCTGACGAAGCTCGACGGCACGGCGAAGGGGGGAGTCGTCCTGGCGGTGCGGGACCAGCTCGGGGTGCCGGTCAAGGTCGTCGGCACCGGTGAGGGCGTCGGGGATCTGGAGCCCTTCGACAGCGAGGCGTTCGCGGCCCGCCTCCTGGGAGGCTGAGACGTGGCGCGGGCGGAGATCCTGATCGTCGAGGATCACCCGACGATGCGCGAGGCGATGCGGCTGATCCTGGAGAACGCGGGGTTCGATACGCGCGAGGCGTCCGACGGCAAGACGGCGCTGTCGATGGTGCGCGAGCGGCCGCCGGACGTCATGTTCCTCGACCTCAACATCCCCGGGACGGGCGGCGCGGACGTGCTCGCCGAGCTCAAGGGCGACGAGGCGACCCGCAACGTCCGCGTGATCATCATCACCGCGACCGGCGAGGAAGGACGTGAGTTCGTCCTGTCGCTCGGCGCCGACGAGTACTTCACCAAGCCCTTCCCACCCACCGAGTTGCTCCGAACCGTCGAACGGGTGCTCGAAGGACCTCCCGAGACCTCCCCGGCCGGGTCGTAACCTAGGTCCTCGATGTTCGACACCCTCACCGGCCGTCTCGACGGCATCTTCAAGAAGCTGCGCTCCCGCGGCAAGCTCCACCCAAACCAGGTGGACGGCGCGATCGCCGAGATGCGCGTGGCGCTGCTCGAGGCCGACGTCTCGGCCGAGGTCGCCGACGCCCTGCTGGCCCGTGTCCGCGATCGCGCGCTGTCCGAGGAGGTCATGAAGAGCCTCACGCCGGCCCAGCAGGTGATCAAGGTCGTACGCGACGAGCTCCAGAGCACGATGGGTGGCACCCAGGTGGCGTTCACCTTGCCGTCCGTGAGACCGGCCGTCGTGATGATGGCCGGCGTGCAGGGCTCGGGGAAGACGACCGCCTGCGCGAAGATCGCGCTCCACCTCAAGTCCAAGGGCAAGCGCCCGCTGCTCGTCGCCGCCGACCTGTGGCGTCCGGCCGCCGTAGAACAGCTGTTCACCCTCGGCCGCGAGATCGGCGTGGACGTGGTCTCGGACGGCAAGGACGCGGTC
>CBRGMI010000190.1:0-4082 GCA_967797495.1 uncultured bacterium | reverse complement strand
CACGACGAGCCGCTCGTCGTGAACGGGAGCCTTTGCGGACAGTGCCGGTGAGGTAACCCCCCTCTCCAGGCGCGAAAGAGGCCGGCCCCTCGGGGCCGGCCTCTTTCACTCTCGCGAGGCTCGTTACGCGACCGCGCCGTGGCACTTCTTGTACTTCTTGCCGCTCCCGCACGGGCACGGCGCGTTCCGCGGCACCTTCCCGCTCCTGGCCTGGACCCCTGCGCCGGCGTCACCCTGGGCCTGGTCCCCGTCCCCGTGTGTGGTCTGCACGCGCTGGGGTCTCGGGCGACCGGGCTCGTCCTGGCGCACGAGCTCCACGCGGTAGATGTACCGAACGAAGTCGTCCTGGATCGACTCCGTGAGCTCCTCGAACATCAGGTACGCCTCGCGCCGGTACTCGGTGAGCGGGTCCTTCTGAGCGTACGCCCGCAGGTGGATGCCCTCCTGCAGGTAGTCCATCTCGTACAGGTGCTCGCGCCACTTCGTGTCCGTGATGTTCAGCAGGACGAGCCGCTCGAGCTCCCGCATCGTCTGCGAGCCCAGCGCCTGTTCCTTCCCCTCGTACCGCTCGAGCGCGTCCTCGACGCTGCGCTCCTCCAGCTCGGACGAGCTGACCATCTCCTCCAGGTCGTCGGCCGAGATCGTCGTCGGGAACACCTCGGTGAGGCCGGTCAGCACGAGCTCGTGATCCCACTCCTCGTTGAAGACCTCCTCGGGCGCGAGCCGTTGGACCGTGCGGCGGACGACCTCCTCGACCATCCGGATCGCCTGGTCCTTGAAGTCCTCGCCCGAGAGCAACTTCTCGCGTTCCTCGTAGATCACCTGGCGCTGGGTGTTCATGACGTCGTCGTACTTCAGGACGTTCTTGCGTCGCTCGAAGTTCAGCTCCTCGATCTGTCGCTGCGCGCCCTCGACCGCCTTGGTGACCATCTTGGCCGTGATGGCCTCGTCCTCCGGCCATTTCAACCGCTCCATGATCGAGCCGATGCGCTCCGAGGCGAACATCCGCATCAGGTCGTCCTCGAGCGAGAGGTAGAACAGCGAGGCCCCCGGGTCGCCCTGCCGCCCGGCGCGACCCCGAAGCTGGTTGTCGATGCGTCGCGACTCGTGCCGCTCGGTGCCGAGGACGTAGAGCCCGCCGACCCCGACGACCTCGTCGTGCTCGGCGTCGGTCTGCTGCTTGAGCTTGCGGAAGATCGGCTCGTACTCCGACTCGTACTCGACCCGCTCCTCGGGCTCCATCTCGAACAGGAGGTAGCGGTCGTTGTCCCACTCACGGGCCGCCATCTCCTGACGGCCGAGGTACTCGGGGTTGCCGCCCAGCAGGATGTCGACGCCTCGGCCGGCCATGTTCGTCGCGACCGTGACGGCGCCCAGGCGGCCCGCCTGCGCGACGATCATCGCCTCCTTCTCGTGGTTCTTCGCGTTGAGGACGTGATGCTCGATGCCGCGGCGGTTCAGGAGCGTCGAGAGCTTTTCCGACTTCTCGATCGAGACCGTGCCGACGAGGATCGGCTGGCCCTGCTCGTGGCGCTCCGCGATGTCCTCGGTGACCGCGTTCCACTTCGCGTCCTCGGTCTTGTAGATCAGGTCCTGCTGGTCGTCGCGGATCATCTCCTGGTTGGTCGGGATCTCGGCGACGTCGAGGTCGTAGACCGACTGGAACTCGGCGAGCTGCGTCTTCGCCGTACCGGTCATGCCCGCGAGCTTCTCGTACATCTTGAAGTAGTTCTGGATCGTGATCGTCGCGAGGGTCTGGTTCTCCTCCTTGATCCGAACGCCCTCCTTCGCCTCGATCGCCTGGTGGAGCCCCTCCGAGTAACGCCGCCCCTCGAGCACGCGACCCGTGAACTCGTCCACGATCTTCACCTCGCCACCCGTCACGATGTACTCGACATCGCGGTGGTAGTGCTCCTTCGCGCGAAGCGAGTTCTGGAGGTGGTGCACGAGCGGCGTGTGCACGTGTTCGTACAGGTTGTCGAGGCCGAGGGCCTCCTCCACCTTCGCGACGCCTGCCTCGGTCACGGCGATCGTCTTCTTGGCCTCGTCGACCTCGTAGTCGTCGTCGCGCTTGAGCCGGGGCGCGAGCCGCGCGAACGTCTGGTACCACTTCGCGCTGTCGGCCACCATGCCGCTGATGATCAGCGGGGTCCGAGCCTCGTCGATCAGGATCGAGTCGACCTCGTCCACGATCGCGTACGCGTGGCCACGCTGCACCATGTCCTCCGGGCGCATCGCCATGTTGTCGCGCAGGTAGTCGAACCCGAACTCGTTGTTGGTCCCGTACGTGATGTCGGCGGCGTAGGCGGGGCGGCGTTCGGACGGCGACATCTGAGACTGGATCAGACCCACCGAGACGCCGAGCGCCCGGTAGATCGGGCCCATCCACTCCGAGTCGCGCTTGGCCAGGTAGTCGTTGACGGTGACGACGTGCACGCCGTCGGCGAGGGAGTTCAGGTACGCCGCCATGGTCGAGGTGAGGGTCTTGCCCTCACCGGTCTTCATCTCGGCGATGTTGCCCTGGTGCAGCGCGACCGCGCCCATCACCTGGACGTCGAAGTGTCGCTGCCCGATCGTCCGCCTCGCGGCCTCCCGGACGCACGCGAAGGCCTCGGGCAGCAGGTCGTCGAGGGTCTCACCCGACTCGAGCCGCTCGCGGAACTCGGCGGTCTTGCCGGCGAGCTCTGCGTCGGACAGGTCCTCGACCTCGGGCTCGTACGTGTTGACCAGCCCGGCGATTTGCGCGAGCTGCTTCTTCTTGCGGCCTTCGCCGATCTGGCCGAGCTTCTCGATGACCATGCTTCGCCTCGGTGTGGAGGGGTTGGAACCCCTATGGTACCGGAGGTCTCGAACCTGACCGACCCTCCCGCCGCCTCAGGTGTTCGGGTCGCGGGCCTGGGCCGGATGCCGGCGGCGGCGAGGCCCTCATCCGACGAAGGCGCTACGTGATCTCGATCATCTTCTCGCGCACGGCGTAGACGACCGCTTCCATGCGCGAGTGGAGGTGGAGCTTCTCCAGGATGTTGCGGATGTGGTTCTTCACGGTGTTCTCGGAGATGAACAGCTTCCCGGCGATGTCCCGGTTGTTCAGCCCCTGTGCGACCAGCCGCAGGACCTCCATCTCACGATCGGTGAGCTTGGGCGCCGGCATCTGGGGCTTCTCGCCCGAGGACTTGCTCATCGCTGCGAATTCCGTCAGGAGCTTGCTCGCCATCGACGGGCTGATCCGGGACTGCCCCGCCCACACCGAACGGATCGCGTCGGCGACCTCCTCGATCGGGATCTCCTTCAGCAGGTAGCCGGAGGCGCCCGCCTTGATCGCCTCGTACAGGTCCGCCTCGTCGTCGCTGATCGTGAGCATCAGGATCTTGACGTGCGGCAGCGAGTCCTTGATCTCGCCGGCGGCCTCGATCCCGGAGCGCTTCGGCATCCGGACGTCCATCAGGATCACGTCGGGCATGAGCTCCTGGGCGCGAACGACCACCTCGGCCCCATCCGACGCCTCGCCGACGAGCTCGAGATCGGGCTCCTCGTCGAGCACCATCTTCAGCCCCCGTCGGAACAGGGCGTGGTCATCGCACACGAGCACCCGGAGCTTCTCCGAGCCGGGCTCCGCCTTGCCGGTCTCGGCCTTCGCGGCGTCGGCCTTGCCGGTGTCGGCCTTGTCGGTCACTCCGCGCTCCTGACCTCTGGCTCGGCGATCCCGCCGGGCGGCTGGCCCGGATTTTACGCGACCGGGACCCGCGTTCCGCCAAGCCAGCCGACGTTCGTGGTGGTCACGGATCTGGCGCTCGAGCCGCTCCGCCACCACGTCGAGCGCCGACTCCACGTCCTTCGCCTCGGCGTGGGCGCGGAAGGACTTGCGTGGCACCGCGGCGACCGCCTCCACACGGTGGATGCCGCCACGCCGCGGGTTCTTCTCGGAGATCACCTCGACCTCGAGACGGGTGATCCGGGGCTCGATCCGCTCGAGTCTGCCGAGCTTGTGCTCGGTCACCTGCCGGAGGCGCCGTACGGTCTCCCCCCGGCCTATGAGCACGAACTCCATCCGCTTCCTCTGGCCGCTTCCTCTGGCCGCTTCC
>CBRGMI010000189.1:0-4087 GCA_967797495.1 uncultured bacterium | reverse complement strand
GGAACGACGAGGTGTTCGGCAGCGCGCCCCTGCCCTACCTGCGTCCGGTGGTCGAACGCGACGACGGCGCGTCGCCCGTGTCCCATTGGCGCGTCCGAGTGCCGTTCGACGACCTGGCGACGTTCCTGCACGAGGCGGGCGAATGGCCGTCGCACCGGACGGTCTCGAGCGTCGGTCTGGAGGGCTCGACGGTCACGGTCCAGGGCGGGGGCGGGTCGCGCTCGATGGACCTGACCACGTTCCGAGACGCCGTCAACGTCTGGGGACCCTGCCTGAAGCCGGGTCGCTACCCGCCCGCCCCGCTCCCGGTGACGCTCCCGTCGAAGTGGATGACGCTCTCCTCGAACGGGGGCGCCGCGGTCGCCGTCGGACGCGGCTGGGGGCACGGCGCCGGGATGGTGCAGTGGGGTGCGTACGGCAAGGCGCTCCGGGGGCTCTCGGCCTCGGACATCCTCGCCTACTACTACGGCGGGCTGCGGCCGCAGACCTTTCCCGAACCCGGCCTGATCCACGTCCGGGTCGTGAGCGGCCTCACCTCGATCCGCGTCGTGCCCTCTCGGCCCGGCGCGACCCTCGACGGCGAGGCGCTCGGCTCCGAACGCGTGACGATCACCGGCGGCGACGAACTCACCGTGACCACGCGGCCGTGACCCGGCGGACCGCGCTCGTCGCGGCGGTCGCGGTGGCCGTCGCGGTCGCGTTCGCCGACTCGTCGATCGTCGTGCTCGCGCTGCCCGAGCTGTACGCGCGGTTCGACACCACGATCGAGGGCGTGGCGTGGGTGATCACCTCCTACAACCTCGTGCTGGCGATCTGCGCGCTCGCGCTCGTCCTCGTCGTGCACCATGCACGGGCCAACCTGCTCGTCGCCGCGGGCACCGTCCTGTTCCTCGCGGCGTCGATCGCCTGCGCGCTCGCGGACTCGATCGGCGTGCTGATCGCCGCGCGATCGGTCCAGGGGCTCGGCGGGGCGCTGCTGCTCGCGGGCTCCCTCCCGGTCCTGGGCGCGCTGGCCGGCTCGACCGCGCGAGGCGTCGCGATCTGGACGCTGGCCGGCACGTTCGGCGCGGCGGTGGGCCCGGCGCTGGGCGGCCTGCTCACCCAGCTGTTCGACTGGCGGGCGATCTTCGTCTTCCAGGCCCCCGTCGCCGGCGCGGCGCTGCTCGCAACGTTCGGGGCGCACGTCGCCGCGATCCTGCGGGAGGGGTGGCGGCCGAGCCTGTGGCGAACCGTGCCGGGGAACGTCGCGCTGGCGTTGCTCTCGGGGGCCCTCGTAGGGACGCTGTTCCTCGGCGTCCTGCTCGTGATCGACGTGTTCGGCCTCACGCCGATCCAGGGGGCCGCGGTCGTGAGCGCGATCCCGGCCGCGACCCTGCTCGCTCGTTCGCTGGCGGCCCGGCTCCCGACTGCGCTCGCGATCGCCTCGGGCGCCGTGTTGCTCGCGGCCGGGTTGATCGGCCTCGCGTTCCTGCCGTCCAGCCATCTGGGCTACACGCTCTCGTCGTTCTCGCTGTGCGGGTTCGGGCTCGGGCTGGCCGTGCCGGGTCTCACGCACGCGGTGCTCGGCGGTGAGGGCGGGATCGCGCCGAAGGCGACGCTCACCGTCGGCGTCCGGCATCTCGGGCTGGTGCTCGCGCTCGCGATCGGGGCGCCGTTGCTCGCCGGCGACCTCCTAGCCGGCGCCGGCGTCGCGAAACTGAACGCCACGGCCGTGATCATCGACGGCGAGATCCCGGGGACGACGAAGATCCCCCTCGCGCTGGACATCCGGGACGAGCTCGAGCGCGCGCCGAAGGGCGAGATCCCGGACTTCGCGGCCGCGTTCGAGGAGGCCGGTGCGGGGACCGACGACGCCGTGGAGCGGGTGCACGAGGACCTCCTCGAGACGATCGAACGCGCCGTCACCCGGAGCTTCCGACCGTCGTTCCTGTTCTGCGCGCTGCTCGCGGCGCTCGCGCTCGTGCCGATCCTCGTGTTCCGGAGGCGGTGGGTGGCGTGAGCCGCCGAACGGCGCTCGGGGTGCTGGTCGCGCTGTTCGTCGGGGCCGCCGGCCTGATCGCGCTCGAGTTCGCGAACGGCGCCGCTGAGGCCGGGGCGCTCGCGATCCGCGACCCGTGCGAGCCTCGCCCCGCGTTCCCCGGCGAGGGCATCGACGCGACGTTGCAGCGCATCGTATCCGACGGGCTCGACGGGGCGGCTTGCGAGCTCGGCACGAGCCGCGAGGAGCTCGTGCTCTCGCTCGCGCCGGGCTCCGGCGTCGAGTCGGTCCCATGGGACGACGAGACGATCGAGCGCGCCGTCCGCGCCGGCCTCCTCGGGTCGATCGACGACGCCGAACAGCGAGGGTCGCTGGGCGGTCTCCTGGCCGTGGCCCTCCGTCAGGTCGTCGAGCACGCGCCGGTCCAGTGGCTGATCGACGGCGGCCAGGGGATCGCGGGGCTCTTGGACTAGGGTTGGCTCGCAACGGTACGCGAGCGAGGAGGACGTCGTGGCGGTGGATCGATCGTACGTGGATGTGAACTCGGCGGCGCTCGACCGGCTACGCACGTTCGTCGAGAAGGCGAGCGACGCCGATCTCGAGCATCCGATGAACGACGGATGGACGGTCTCCGCGGTCCTGGCCCATATCGCGTTCTGGGACCTGCGGATCGTCGCGTGCATCGAGGCCTGGAAGCCCGACGGAACCGGGCCCGTCCCCACCTACGACGACGACGCGGTGGACTGGATCAACGACTCCGTCAAGCCGCTGATCTCCGCGCTCGAGCCGCGGGTGGCCGCACGCGTGACGGTCGAGGCCGCCGAGGCGGCCGATGTCGCGGTGGCCGGGCTGTCGGACGATCTCTTCGCGAGGAACGAGTCCCTCGGTGGGCTCGTCAATCCCGACCGCGCGGATCACCGGCTCGAGCACCTGGACGAGATCGAACAGGTCCTGTCTCGCGACTAGGTGGCCGAGCCGCCGACGCGAGGTCACCCCACGAAGGTCCTCGCCTCCTCGACGAGCCCTTTCCAGCGGCGGGACGCGCTCGCCGGGACCGACGCCCACTCCTTCATCGGGCGCCCCTTCCCCGCGTCGAAGCGCCGAGCCACGCCCGCACCGACGAGCTCATCGACGCGATCCTTGGGGAGCTTCACGACGAGCTCGCCTCGAACGAGCATCGCGAAGATCTTCCCGGAGACCCGCAACCCCTCGTTGGCGCCGAACCCCGTGCCGCTGGTCACGCCGCGCTTCGCGAGTTGAGCCTTCGCGAGCGGCTCCCACAGCTGCTCGGGGCTCCGAACCATCAGTGGAGCGAACGACTCATGAGGTCGAGCAGGATAGTCGCCCGCGCTCACCCTCGTTGCCGGACTAGAACATCGGGTGCGGGTTCGCGCTCTCCTCGGGGAACGGCTGCAACACGTCCCAGTGCTCCACGACCTTGCCGTCCTCGAGACGGAAGAAGTCGGCGGCGACGGTGCCTCGATCGTCGGGCGTGAACTTCAACAGGCTGTGCGTGACCACGATGTCGCCGTCGGCGAAGACTCGGCGGATGTCGACGCTCCCCTCGGGGAATGCCTTCACGAACCCGATGAACGCCTCCGGGCCGTCGGGGGCCTGCGGGTTGTGCTGCAGGTACTGCGAGCCCACGTATCTCTCGACCGCCTGTTCCGGCTGCTTGCCGTTGAACGCGAGCTCGTAGAACTCGACGACCGTTCGCTTGTTGCTCTCGAGGTCGGGCATCTGCATCCCTCCTTGGACAGAACCGATCGGCAACCTTAACCGGCTTGCAACGACGGCTCGTCCTCACCCATTCCGGCCCGAGCACGTCCCCGTCGGCGAGCGCTTCCGGAAGCTACGGCCGGACGCGCGTCCGCTGGTCCGGCCGACGCTCCGGGTCCAGCACCCAGTGCTCGGATACGCGCGCCCGATACAGGCGAAGCGATGCCGGCTCCTGGACGTCCTCGAGGGTCCACGGCCTCGCGCCGTGCGAGACCGAGGCGCGGGAGAAGATCTCGATGCCCAGCTCGAGGTCCACGCCCGTCGGCAGCTCGGCCACGGCCGACATGTACACGCCCTGCCCCTCGCCGACCGGTGCCTGCGAGTCGAAGA
>CBRGMI010000188.1:0-4115 GCA_967797495.1 uncultured bacterium | reverse complement strand
AGTGCCGACCCCCGAAGGGGGAGTCGTGGTGGTGCGGGTGCCTCGGATGGCGCATGATCCGCTCCTTTCGACCTCTCGTCAATGGGTCGCGATGTATCGTAACACATCGACAGTCTGTGGGAGGACGCGATAGCAAGCGCTTCTCCGCGACCGTGAACGGGTCGATGACTGGGCGGCCTTTCGCGACGAACGTTGCGACTGGGGCACCCTCACCGACTGGTTGACCGCAACGGAGTCGGCGTGCCACGCTCCGTTCGGAGGGTGCATGGCGCAGTCGACCGGCGCGGCGGCCCCCGAGACCGAGCCCGGCATGGGCGGCTTGTGGCTGGGAGTTCTCGTCTTCCGCTGGGCCGCATTCGGATGGATGACGATCGCGGCCCTCGTTCGTCTGAACGAGTTCGCGCTCGAGGGCGTGGCCGTCGCGACGCTCGCACTCACCGGTTCGTGGAACCTGTGGTTCAGCATCACGGCCGGATGGCGCCGCCGGGTCGACCTGCTGGTCGACCTCGCGATCGCCGTCGCCCTCCTGCCGATCTCGGGCCTCGTGATGGTGGAGGGGACGGTCACCGAGCAGCTGTTCTTCGCGTCGCAATACCCCGCGTCCGTGGCCCTCACCTTCGGCGCGGCCACCGGGGTGGTCGGGGGCGTGCTCGGCGGTCTCGCCCTGTCCGTCGGCCTGGTCTGGAGCAGAATCACGAACGGTATCCCCCTCGGCGACATCGACGGCGAGCAATGGGGCGAGCTGTTGAACGGGGCCTTCTACTTCCTGTCGGCCGGCGGCGCAGCCGGCGTGGTTCGCCGAGCTCTGGTGATCTCGGCGGCGGAGCGAGCCCTTGCCCTCGAGGAGGCGTCGGCGCAGCACGACCGAGCGGTGCGGCTCGCCGCACGTGAGGCTCTTGGCCGCCAGATCCACGACTCGGTGCTCCAGGCCCTCGGTCTCGTAACGAAGCGGGGAAACGAGCTAATTGCGCGGCCATCCGTTCCGCGCGAAGAGGTACAGGATCTCTTGGAGCTTGCCGGGCGACAGGAGCTTGCCCTCCGGGTCCTGCTGAGCGAACGGCCCGGCGAGCCACCCGCCGGGCAGGTTTCGGTGCGAGCAGTGCTCGGGGCGGTCGCCGCGAGCGTGCACGGCGTACCGATAACGGTCACGTCGGCGGGCACGTCGTGGGTGTCGGCGGCGGTGATGAAGGAGCTCGGGGGTGCCGTGCACGAGGCGCTCGACAACATCGTGCAGCACGCGAGCGCGACGAGGGCCACCGTCTACGCGGAGGCGGTCGACGGCGAGCTCCTGATCTCTATCCGCGACGACGGGGTGGGGTTCGAATACGACGAGCGGCGCCTCGCGCGCGACGGCAAGCTTGGCCTGCTGAAGAGCATGAAAGGCCGGGTGGAAGACCTCGGCGGCGCCATGCAGGTCCACACAGCGGCGGGGCGCGGCACGGACGTGGAATTCCGCCTGCCGATCCGAGAGGCATCGCGTGACGGCTGATAGAGCGGAAACGGAGGCGATCCGCGTGGTGGTCGTGGACGACCACCCAGTGTGGCGTGATGGGATCCGCGCGGACATCGAAGCCTCGGGCATCGCAACGGTGGTCGGCGAGGCGTCGGACGGCGGCGAGGCGATCGAGCTCGCTCACGAGCACATGCCCGACGTGGTGCTCATGGACTTGGGGCTGCCGACCGTCTCGGGCGTCGACGCCACCCAGCGCATCGTCGAAGGGACGCCGCACATCAAGATCCTGATTGTGTCGGCCTCCGGCGAGGAGGCCGACGTCCTCGAAGCTGTGAAGGTGGGCGCTGCGGGCTACATCCTGAAGAGCGAGCGTGGGGTGGATGTGGTCGACGCTGTGCGTCGGGTGCATGCAGGCGAACCGGTGTTCACCTCTGGGCTCGCCGGCCTCGTCCTGTCGGAGTTCCGCCGCGTGGCGACAAGGGACGTCGGCGAGCCGGGGCTCTCGCCGCGCGAGAACGAGGTGCTGCTCCTCGTCGCCCGGGGCTATACCTACCGTGAGATCGCAGAGAAGCTGTTCATCACCCAGAAGACGGTTCAGAACCACGTGCAGAACATCCTGACCAAGCTCCACCTGGCCAAGCGCTATGAGCTCATGCGCTACGCCATCCAGAAAGGCCTCGACCGACTCCCCGAGTAACTCGCTCGCGGGACGCGTGCGCGGTCAATCTCTCCTCAGAACGCGGGCAGCGCAGGCGGATGTGCCCATCGCCATTGGGTGCGATCGGAACGGCAAACGAGTGTGATGGCGTCTCGCGACCGAACATCGGAGGTGCGAGCATCGAGGCGCGCAAACCGAAGGAGCGTCTGTGCGTCGTCGGTGGATCGTAGACGAGCGAGGCTTCTGGTCAAGCTCGATTCTCGTCGCCCTCTCGCTGGTGCTCCTCGCGCAGTTGGTGCGTGCGTACGTGCCGCTCGCGTTCCAGCTCGGTGAAGAGATCGGGGGAACCGGAGGCTACATCTCTGCCGGAGTCATCGCACTGGTCGTGTTCGCGTCGCCCGCCCTCGCAGCAATAGGTCGGCTTCCGGGGGGAGGAAGAACCGGGCTCATCGCCTCGGTCGTCGGGCTGGGCGCCGCTCGGCTCGCGATCCAATTCGTCCACCCGATCCCCGTATGGCTGGGAACGCTCGCCGTCGCAGCCGGGCTGTTCGCGGTGCCGGTCGTGGTCGGCTTCGTCCGCCGGGTCGCCGACGATGGGGCGCTGCTCCTCGGGGTCTATCTCGGACTCGCGTTGGACTCGGCCGTCAGGTCGGGGGCGCTCTCGTGGGACATCGCCTGGCAAGAAGCCGCGCCTGCCTGGCTCGTGTCGATCGGTATGGTGGCGCTCACCGTCGCGGCAGCCATCGCCGTGCCGTCGAACGGTGGGGTTCGGGCCACCCCGCCGGCGCTGCGGATCGCATCGTTCGGACCGTTCCTCGCGCTCCAGATCCTGTTCCTGCAGAACCCCGCGGCCCTCGCGTCGCAGGCCGGGCTGTCGCTCCTCGTCGCGGCTGGAGTCGTCCTGCTGATCGACGCGGGTGTGCTCATCGTTGCAAACCTGCGGCCGCGAGTCGGACCGCTCGTCGCCGCCGGCCTCGTGGCGCTCGCCGGCGTTGGTGGCTATCTGCTGGTCATCGTTTCGGGACCGGGCGCCGTGTTCCTGTTCGGAGCCGAGCAGATCGTCCTGGCGCTGCTGCTGGGCAGGGCGTTGATCCCGGAGCCGACCGGACCAGCACGACCAGGCCGCCTGGCGTGGTCGTGCGCCCTCGGTTCCGTTGCCTTCGTCGCCGTGGTGTTTGCCTACCAGGTGGCGATCGAGGTGCCCCTGCCGTTCTCGAAGGCGTTCGTCCCAGCCGCCGCCGCGGTCGTCGTGGGGCTCTCGGCCGTTCCCAGGCGAGGCACGATCGGGTTCGCTGTCCCTGCTCGCGCCGCGGCCGTGCCGCTGGTGTTGGTCTTCGTGCCGGTGCTCGTGGGCCTCGGCGCCCCGGTGATCGGGACCTCCACCGCTGCGGACGCCGCCGTTCGGATCCTGGTCTACAACATCCACGGCGGGGTGAACGTCGACGGGCAGGTCGACCCCGAGGCCACGGCACTGGCGATCGAGGTACAACGACCCGACGTGGTCGTCCTGAACGAAGTGGCGCGGGGCTGGCCGATCTTCGGGGGGCTCGATGCCGCCGAGTGGCTCTCGCGTCGCCTGGAGATGCCCTACCTGTTCGAGCCGGCCGCGGATCTCCAGTTCGGCAACGCCATCCTCTCGCGGCTGCCCGTGGTCGCGAGCTCGGGTGGCCAACTGCCGTTCGGGGAGGGCCCACAGCAACGGAGTTACCTGTCCGTCACGTTGGAGGTCGGCGGGCGCGAGCTGGTGGTGATCGGTACGCACCTCCAGGAGTCGGGGAGCGATCCCGCGACGCGGACGCGCCAGATCGAGTCTCTCCTCCGGGCGTGGGAGGGCGTCAGCCCTGCCATCGTCGCCGGCGACATGAACATGCAGCCGGGCGAGGAGGACGTGCAGTTGTTCATCGACGCCGGACTCGTGAGCGTCCAGGACGCGATCGGCGACCCGTGCGAGCCCACGGCGTTCGAACCCAAGGCGGAGAAGCCGTGCGATCGGCCAGACTGGAT
>CBRGMI010000187.1:0-4170 GCA_967797495.1 uncultured bacterium | reverse complement strand
CCTGCAGCCGATCGGCTCCTTCAAGATCCGCGGGGCGGGCTCGCTGATCGGGTCGCTGTCCGATGAGGAGCTCGCGAAGGGCGTGTGGACCGCGAGCGCGGGCAACATGGCCCAGGCCGTCGCCTGGTTGGCGAGGTACAGGGGTCTCCCGTGCACGGCCGTGATGCCCGACACCGCTCCGGAGGCGAAGATCTCGGCGGTCGAGCGCCTGGGCGGGACCGTCCTCCCGGTGGCGTTCGACGAGTGGTTGGATGTGTTCACGTCCCGAACCTTCCCCGGCCTGGACGGCACGTTCGTGCACCCGTTCAGCGACCGGCGGGTGATGGCCGGCAACGGGACGATCGGCCTCGAGATCCTCGAGGACCTGCCCGAGATCGACACCGTCGTGATCCCCTACGGCGGCGGTGGGCTCAGTTGCGGGATCGCGTCCGCGATCCGGGCGCGCGCCCCCGCGACGAGGATCTACGCGGCCGAGGTGGCGAGCGCGGCACCCTTGGCACCCTCGCTCTCCGCCGGTGCACCGGTCGAGGTCGCGTACACGCCCACCTTCGTGGACGGGATCGGCGCGCCGAGGGTCTTCCCGGAGATGTTCGAGCTGGCGCGAACCCTGCTCGACGGGTCGCTCGTCGTCGAGCCCGACGCGGCAGCGGATGCCGTCCGCCTCCTGGCGACCCGGGCGCACATCGTGGCCGAAGGTGCGGGGGCGGTCCCGGTGGCGGCCGCAACCGCGGGGCTCGCGGGTCCGGGCATGGTCGTCGCGATCGTGTCGGGAGGAAGCATCGACGCCTCGAAGCTGGCGACGATCCTGGCCGGCGGCGGCCGACGGTGAGCCGCTACGCTGCGGCCGTGCGCGTCGACACCGAGTTCGAACCGCTCCAGACCGAACGCCTCCGGCTGCGCCGCTCGAGGCCGGAGGATGCCGAGACGATCTCGGCGTACCGCAGCGATCCGGACGTGAACCGGCAGCAGGGGTGGGACCGCACCGATCCCGCCGGCGTCCTGGCCGACATCGTCGAGATGAGCACGCGTGTCCCGGGGGAGCCCGGCGGCTGGGTGCAGTTCACGGTCGAGGAGCGCGAGGGCGGCAGGATCGTGGGGGACGTCGGGTTCGCGGTCGCCGACGGCGAACCGAACGTGATCAAGGTCGGGTACACGATCTCGCCCGAGTTCCAGGGGCGCGGGTTCGCGACCGAGGCCATCCGCGCGCTCGTGAACTATTCCTTCGATACGCTCGGCGCCGAGATCGTCCGGGCGCACGCCAGCGCGGAGAACGCCTCCTCGATCCGCGTCGCCGAGAAGGTCGGGATGCGGCTCGCCGAACGCGTCGAGTACCGCGAGGGCGACGAGGTCTGGCACGGCGTGCGGTACGAGGTCCGTCGGTGAGTCTCGAGCAGACGTCCCGAACGACCGTCAGGACCCGGTGGCGTCGCGTGGCTTGAACTCGTCGCAGGTGTCGTCGTTGTGGATCAGGCCCCGGACGAAACGGCACCCGCCGATCGACAGGCGCGGAAACATGAACTTGCACTCCCCGCAGCGGAACTTCGGGTTCTCGGCCTTGCGGTAGTTCGCCTGCGCCTTCGAGAGCCCCTGAACGCTCGGCACGAGGTCCGCCTCCTCAGTCGCGGTCGACGGCGCGCTGGAGCTGCGCCCGCCCTCGTCATCCTAGATCGTTTCACGCCGCGGGTTGCAGGAGTGGCTCGGTCGCGATTAGCTGGAGGGAAAGGAGGAGGCGATGGCGACCAAACAGGCACGGGTGAGTTGGAAGGGCGACCTGGAGAACGGGACCGGCACGATCGAGCAGGTGGGCAGCGGGGCGATCGGGCCGCTCGCGGTCTCGTGGGCGGCCCGCACGGGCGACGAGAGCGGGATGACCAGCCCCGAGGAGCTGATCGCGGCGGCCCATGCCTCGTGCTTCTCGATGGCGTTCTCGGCGCGGCTGGCGAAGGCCGGGACCCCGCCCGACCGGCTCGAGGTCTCGGTCGCGGTCACGTTCGTGCCGGGGACCGGGATCACGACGTCCGCGATCGACGTGACCGGCGTCGTGCCGGGGATCTCGGAGGAGGACTTCGTCACCATCGCGGAGGACGCGAAGGAGAACTGCCCGGTCTCGAGCGCGCTCAAGGGCAACGTGAAGATGGGCGTCATGGCGCGGCTCGCGTCGTAGCGAGGGCCGGCCCCGGTCGGTCCCCGGCGATCACGAACGCTGACGATTGGCTCGGGTGAGAGCACGCACGCCTGGGCACACCGGCACGCTCCCGAGCCGAGGCCATGTGTACCGCGGCTATCGTTACCGCCCGAACTCATGCCGACGCCAAGGACCTGCCCCGACTGCTCGGCCGTCAATCCGGCGGAGGCCCGCTTCTGCCTGAACTGCGGCGCCAAGCTGGATGACTCCACCGCGGTCGGGGCCGATACCCACCTCGAGCCCTACCTGCCCAAGGAGCTACTCGCCAAGCTCGAGGCCGCACGGGCGGGGCGGGCCATGGAGGGCGAGCGCCGGATCGTCACCATGCTGTTCTGCGACGTCAAGGGTTCGACCGCTATGGCCGAGACCCTGGATCCCGAGGACTGGGCGGAGATCATGAACGGGGCGTTCGAACGGCTGATCGCCCCCGTCTACCGGTACGAGGGCACGCTCGCCCGCCTGATGGGCGACGCGATCTTCGCGTTCTTCGGCGCGCCGATCGCGCACGAGGACGACCCCCAGCGCGCGGTCCAAGCGGGGCTCGACATCATCGCCGGTATCGCCCCCTACAGGGAGCGGATCAGCGCCGAGCGCGGGCTGGATCTCGACGTTCGGGTCGGCATCAACACGGGCCCGGTGATGGTGGGGCAGGTTGGCTCGGATCTCCGCCTCGAGTACACGGCGATGGGCGACGCGGTGAACGTGGCCGCGCGCATGGAGCAGACGGCCGAGCCCGGCACCGTGCAGATCACGGCGGAGACCCACCGGCTGGTCGAGTCCTTCTTCGACCTCGAGTCGCGCGGCGGGATCGAGGTCAAGGGCAAGGCCGAGCCCGTGTCGGCGTTCCGGGTCCTCGGGAGGAAGGCAGGGGCGACGGGGGCCCGGAGCCTCCGCGGCTCGCCGCTGGTCGGACGCGAACGCGAGTTGGAACAGCTCCGGGACGCGATCGAGGAGGCGCAGTCGGGGGGCGGGCGGATCGTCTCGCTGATCGGCGAGGCGGGGCTCGGGAAGTCCCGGCTGGTCCAGGAAGCGCTGGCCGAGTGGACCCGCCGACGGCCCGAGGACTCGTCGCGCATCGGCGGCGAGATCCACCGCATCTGGGAGACCTGGCAGTGCGTCTCGTACGACGCGACGCGCCCGTACGCGCAGTACCGGCGAGTGCTGGCGCGGCTCGCCGCGATCGAAGACACGGACCCGCCCGACGAGGTCCGCCGGAAGCTGGCCGCGACGATGGAGCCAGGTTCGGAGGAGGAGTGGCTCGAACCGCACATGCGCGTGTGGCGGTCGCTGTTCGGCGTCACCGAGCCTGGAGAGGAACAGCTGGAGGGGCAGGCGTTCCGCGACGCGATCATGGAGCTGGTGCCGGCCGCGACGCGGGCGTTCGGCGCCGACGAGCCGCGGCTCCTGGTGTTCGAGGATCTGCACTGGTGCGACGAGGCCTCGATGGACGTGCTGATCGAGACCGCGCGGCTCGTGGACGACCTGCCGTGCCTGTTCCTGTTCGCCTACCGCCCCGACCGACAGGCGCCGTCGTGGCGCCTCAAGCAGTGGCTCGAGACCGAGTACCCCCATCGGTCGACCGAGCTCGCGCTCGCCCCGCTGTCCGACGACGAGAGCGGACGCCTGATCGACGCGCTGATCCCGGACCAGGACCCGACCGTCCGGACGCAGATCCTCGAGCGCACGGACGGCAACCCGCTGTTCGTAGAGGAGGTCGCCGCCGCCCTCCTGGAACACCACGACGACATCGCGATCCCGACCACGCTCCAGGCGTTGTTCACCGCGCGACTCGACGCGCTCGACGAGCACTGCAAGCACACGCTGCAGATCGCATCGGTCATCGGCCGCTCGTTCTCCGAGCCGGTCCTGCGAGCCGTGGCGGATGAGGCCGACCTGACCTCGTCGCTGCGGACGCTCGAGCGCATGGGTCTGATCTCCGAGACCGCCCGGACCCCCGACCGCGAGTACGCGTTCCACCACAGCCT